>NZ_CAWQOY010000121.1:0-43526 GCF_963896525.1 Nodularia sp. LEGE 04288 | reverse complement strand
TGTATAAGAGACAGGTGGGGAGTGGGGAGTGGGGAAAGTGGCGACAGTGAGGGGTTTACCTGGACTGATAGCTACAGACTGAATATGAATTTCCGCCCCCAGTGATTCCAGGATTTGATCAATATAGTCATAATCGCCTACTGATACACCACCAGACGATAAAACTATATCAGCATGAGTTATGGCATAGGCGATCGCCTCTCTCAAAGCATCTGGATTATCTTGAATAATACCTAACAATAATGGTTCTCCCCCCGTCTCTTTCACCAAAGCAGCTAAAGCGTATTGATTAGAATCGACAATTTGACCAGGTTCCAAAACTTTATCAGGCGTTACCAACTCGTCACCACTAGAAAAAATTGCCACACGGGGACGACGGTAAACACTTAATTCTGCACATTGCGCCGCCGCTAAAACTGCAATTTCTGGAGGATTTAATTTCACTCCTCTGGGTAATAATTGTTTTCCAGCTTGGTAAAAAGCCCCTTTGTGTCTAACAAATTCCTGTGGTTGGGGTGCAGCTAAAATAAATACAAGGTTATCTTCTCGGCGTGTTTTTTCCTGCATCACCACAGTATCCGCCCCCATTGGCATCACTGCACCTGTAAAAATTCGCGCTGCTTGCCCTGGTTGAACTATAGACTGGGGTTGATATCCTGCGGGAATTTCTTCGACAATTTCTAAACTTGTTGGCTGCTGGACATCTTCGTAACGAACTGCGTAGCCATCCATTGCCGAATTATCCCAATGGGGAAAATCTAATTTACTGGTGACAGGAGTGGAAATAATTCGTCTGTCTGCTGCCAATAAATCTATAATTTCTATATCCCGTTGCGGATCTAACGGTTGCACCAAATTTAAAATAATTGCCTCTGCATCGCTAACTGATAGCATGGCCAATGAGTCTGACTTTTTAGGAAAGCATATCATAATGGCAGTATGAGTGATGACACCCAACCAGAGAATGAAGGACAAGACGAATTTGATCCAATAACCGATACTAGAGATTGGTCAGCAGCAGCCACAGAATTAGCTTGTTTTGCCCTAGCTAGAAGCAAAGGTAAGCGATTGGTGAAAATCATCAATACCAAAAAACTAACCATGCCATTTATTTGTATTTTTGAGGACTACCTTGGATGACACCTGTAGCTACCCAAATCCCAATTATGACAATTATTCCGATACTAACTGCTATAGGCGATCGCTCCTGGCAACATTTCCAAGAACTGGAAGCAGATTTTGTCTCCCAGTATGAGTTGGAAGTGTGGCAAGAAGTTTTTAACTTCCGTGTTTTGCCAGCACTTGATCAGGATTCTCGTCGCTGGTTACTGGTGCAATGGTGTGGAGAAGGAATTAACTCGGTGCAAAATGTGGCTTAATGAACGACATTAGCCAAGCGATCGCCTCAGTCCTGACTTTAATATAAACAACAGGAGCCATAATTATTTTCCCAGCTAAATAAAAACACCTATTTTTTATGACTATAGAACGAGTCCCCGAAATACACTATCCCAAAGCTGATATTGGCCGGCGAGGAATGGCATTAGGACTGGATTTCCTGGGAGTCTGGTTAATCAGTTCTATATTGGGAGGCAATCAAATCGGTATCCAGTGGGTGCAAATTCTCGTTTTTCTGTTCTGCTGGGCAATTTTTCGGATACTGGTGGTTTACAACAATCAAGGACAAAGCTTAGGGCGTTGGGCTTTTGACCTGAAAATTCTCGAAGTCAGGAATGGCGAAATCACAGGCAGAGTTCCTACCTTGCGATCGCTGCTCAAACGAGAAGCTATAATCGGTTTTGGTGCGCTTTTGGTGTCAATTGCCCTGAGCAACATCAGAGCCAACCCCACCGCTATCATGCTATTGATTCCCCTGGCAATTGATTGTGGTGCTGCTTTATCTGACAATCAGATGCAGCAAGCTCTGCACGACCGCTATGGTAAAACTTTCATAGTTTCGTCGCGTCGGGGCTACTCGCTGGATATAAAAATTAAGCGATTAGTTGGAAAAATGCTCCGAAGTGTGAGAAGATAGTAATTTGTGTTAATTCTCTTCAGGCTTGACTGTTTGTAAGATTATGGCTAAGAGTAAAGGTGCGCGTATAATAATGACACTCGAATGTACAGAGTGTCGTTCTAACCCTGATAAGCGATCTGCTGGTGTTTCCAGATATACCAGCACCAAGAACCGTCGCAACACGACTAACCGTGTAGAACTGAAAAAGTTCTGTACACACTGCAACAAACATACTGTACACAAGGAAATTAAGTAAAGATGAGTTACTATCGTCGTCGCCTGTCTCCCATTAAGCCAGGAGATCCCATCGATTACAAAGATGTTGATTTATTGCGTAAGTTTATTACCGAACGGGGTAAAATATTACCACGTCGGATTACTGGGCTAACCTGTAAGCAACAACGGGATTTGACATTAGCAATTAAACGGGCGCGGATTGTGGCTTTATTGCCATTCGTCAATGCGGAAGCTTAAAAAAAAGTCACTCAATTTTGGATTTTAGATTTTAGATTTTAGATTGACCTCATACCTGAAGGTAGTTGCTCAAAATCTAGAATTTAGGATTTGGGATTTGGGATTTTAAATTTGTGCCATGAATCAAATCAGTGGCTTCAAAGTTTTTTAAATTTTGATTTTTCAATCCAAAATCCGAAATTTAAAATCTAAAATTAGGTGATGAGTTAAGAATCAAAACTCCTAACTCTGAACTTAAAACTATAAAAAATGTTCACCAAATAATTGCGAGAGTTGTGGATAAGGGTACGCTAGTTGAATTTAGGGTTCAAGGCGATCGCCGTCTGGGTGTCGTAGACCGCCCCGACGGTAAAACCCGTTGGTTTGTGGTAGATGAACGTGGTCAATCTCACAGCCTCGCGCCTAGACAAATTAGTTATACAGTTAACGGACAAACCTATAAGCCCACTGACATCAGCAGTTTTCAAGGGCAGGTTCAACCTTATATAGATCCCTCTAGTCTGGAAGTAGCTTGGGAATTACTGGTTGAGGATGGCGAAACAGTCACACCATCCCAAATGGCGACTCTGCTGTTTTCGGAATCAGAAGCGGCTACTTGTTATGCAGCCCATTGCTTGTTATCAGAAGATAAACTCTATTTCAAGCAAAAAGGAGACGCTTATGAACCACGAACTGCGGCCCAGGTAGCAGAACTCAAACACCAGACAGAAGTCAAAGCACTGAAAGCTAAGGGACAGAAAGAATTTGCGGATCGTGTAGAACAAGCCCTCCAGGGTGAAGTGGTAGAATGGCAACGCCACGACCGCCAGCGATTAGAAGCACTGGAAAAATACGCAGCATTGCTGGCTGATGTCGTCCGAATGGGAGTAAATTATGATACTCTCGCCCGTGCCTATCCGCCGCCAGCCCCAGTGTTAGAAACAATGAATATGCTGGAACGTCCAGCAACTCCCCCAGGAGCTTTTCAGTTATTAATAGACTTAGGTTGGTGGGATGCCCATGAAAACTTGTTTCTGCGTCGTTCGTCAATTTCGGTTCAGTTTCCTAGCAAGGTATTAGAAGTGGCGCAACAGCGTTTGGATTTCCCACCCACCGACTTAGATGCAGATCGCCTAGATTTGTCTCATTTAAAGGTCTACACAATTGATGATGAAAGCACTACTGAAATAGACGATGGTCTCAGTTGGGAATTACTACCAGATGGGCGAGAACGGTTATGGGTGCATATTGCCGATCCTACCCGGTGGTTAGTCCCAGAAGATGAATTAGACTTAGAAGCCAGAAAACGGGGCAGCACAGTATATTTGCCTACGGGGATGGTTCCCATGTTCCCGGAATTATTGGCAACTGGTCCCATGAGTTTGGTACAAGGAAGGGTTTCTTGCGCCTTGAGTTTTGGGGTGGTTTTAGATGAAACTGGCTGTGTAGAAGATTACACGATTCATCCGAGTTTTATTAAGCCGACTTATCGCCTCACCTACGAAGATGTCGATGAGATGCTGGAATTAGGTGTGGAAGCCGAACCAGAAATTGAGGCGATCGCTAACTGGGCAAAGCGACGGAAATCTTGGCGGTATAATCAAGGAGCCATCAGTATCAATATGCCGGAGGCGACGATCAAAGTCAAAAACGACCAGATCGATATTGATATCTTAGATGATTCCTCATCACGGCAATTGGTAGCGGAAATGATGATTATGGCTGGTGAAGTGGCCGCCCGTTACGGTCAAGCCCACAATATACCTTTGCCCTTCCGCGGTCAACCACAACCAGAATTACCTCCAGACGAAGAATTGCTGTTACTCCCAGCCGGATTTGTCCGCTCCTGTGCCATGCGTCGTTGTATGCCCAAGAGTGAAATGAGCATCACACCTCTACGTCATGCTGGTTTAGGTTTAAATACATACACTCAAGCAACTTCTCCCATTCGCCGTTACAGTGATTTACTGACGCACTTTCAGTTAAAAGCCCACTTACGGGGTGAAATTCTCCCCTTTACCGCCGACCAACTGCGAGAAGTAATGATGGCAGTTACCTCTACCACCCAAGAAGTGACAATGGTAGAACGGCAAACTAATAGATATTGGGCTTTAGAATATTTGCGCCGTCATCCCGATAAAGTTTGGGATGTGACAGTTTTAATGTGGCTACGAGAAGACAGCAACTTGGCACTAATTTTGTTAGAAGATTTGGGCTTGCAGTTGCCGATGTTCTTTAAACGTTCCGTAGGATTAGGAGAACAGGTATTAGTGAAAGTTAGTCACTCTGATCCGCAAAAAGATATGATTCAGTTTCAGGAAATAATTTATCAAGAAAGCCATCAAGCAACGAATTAGCTGTTAGGAATAATGGGAAGATTGATACTTTGTTAATAACTACAGCATCAGAGTTAGTTTTACAGATAACAGGCTAATAAGTCTAGTTATTTGTAGCACAATCTAAAATTCTTTCGCATGAGGAATTGTCAGATGAACGCTCATAAAATCGAAGTTATTTTAACTGAAGATGGAACTTTGACATTGCAAGGTTTACCCTTTCATGCGGGCGAAGCTGTGGAAGTGATAATTTTGGAAGCTAAAACGCTACAAAATCAAGCAGATCCAAAATACAAATCAGATAAAAATCTTTATCCTTTGCATAACACACAGCCATATCAGTATGATGACCCCACAGAACCTGTTGCTTTAGAAGATTGGGAAGTTTTGCAATGATTGTACTTGACACTCACATCTGGGTTTGGTGGGTACAAAACGATTCACGACTGACCGCAAAACATAGACAATGGTTACAAGATTATGAGAAATCCGGACTAGGAATCAGCATTCTTTCTTGTTGGGAAGTAGCAAAATTAGTTGAAAAAAATAGACTAATTTTGCCCTTATCTATTAATGAATGGTTAGAAGTTGCTTTGGCTTATCCTGGAGTACAGCTATTAAATTTGACTCTACCAATAGTTGTTGATTCAACTCAATTAAAAGGTTTTCATAATGACCCGTTTGACCAACTTATAGTAGCAACAGCCAGGTTTTATGATTGTCATTTATTAACTGTTGATGCAAAGATTCTTAATTATCCTGATGTCAAGACGCTCAAATAAATAGCGTTTGTGCTTTTAAACAGTCAAAAATTCCGAATTATTCCTCATTTGACCGTTGAAAGTGCGGAATATTGGCACGATATTGACAAACTTCTGGATAAAAAAGAATTTAGAGACGTTCCATGCAACGTCTCTACAAAGATTCAACTAACTAGCGATCGCCTCGGCTTTTTCCTCAGCTTTTTTCTCTACCAATACATAAGGTTCTTCTGTCCCTTGTGCCAAATACGCAGCTACCTGACTTTCTATTTGCTCGCGGACAATTTGGCGATACTCTAGAAAATGCTCGTTGTGAGCGCAGGCAGATATATAATGTTCCAGCACTCCTGGGTTACGCTTGAGGATACTAAACAAGTGATGCCAGAATTTCCAGCGAGTTTCGCGTTTAATACCTTGTCGCCAAATTACAATCAGTAGCGCCTTCACAACTATCCATTCCGGCATTTTGGAAGGTGCTTTCCATTTGGGTAAACCCATCATCAAGAAACAGCGATAGGTACGATCCAAATAGTTGACTGGATCATATAAAGTGCAGAACGCTTCAATATATTCTCTGCCAATATCTTCTAGAGGACGGGTAGGAAGGAAATTCATCAACGTTGTTTGGTTGATGTTACCATCTTGATTTTCCCGCAGTCGTCCTTCTCTTTTCAGACGATGCCACAATGCTGTATTGGGTAAGGCTTGCAACATTGCGAAGGTAGTAGAGGGAATTGCGGCTTGTTCGGCAAATCTGACAATGCGATCGCCTGCGCCTACTTTTTCCCCATCAAACCCGATAATAAACCCAGCCATTGGCCGCAATCCAGCCTTAATAATGGTTTGCACTGCGTCGGCTAGGGAACTGCGAGTATTTTGAAACTTCTTCGTTAATTGCAGACTCTCTTCATCGGGTGTTTCAATTCCCAAGAACACCGCAGAGAAGCCAGACTCCACCATCAACTCCAGCATTTCTGGATCTTGTGCCAAGTCAATAGAAGCCTCAGTATCAAAGCGGAAGGGATATTGATGTTCTTCCATCCAGACTTTCAACTCTTTCAGCAACAATTTCACATTGCGCTTGTTACCGATAAAGTTGTCATCCACCATAAACACACCCCGCCGCCAACCCAACTCATACAGACAATCTAACTCTGCTAATAGTTGTGCTGGGGTTTTGGTGCGCGGTTTGCGTCCGTAGAGAACAATAATGTCACAAAATTCGCATTGGAAAGGACACCCGCGCGAAAACTGCACCGACATCATGTCATAAGCATTCAATTCTAATAAATCAAACCGGGGAATTGGTGTACCTGTGACATCTGGTTTTTCTGTGGCGCGGAAAACACCAGAAGTTTCACCCCGTTGAATCGCCTCAATAAACATCGGTAGGGTGATTTCCCCTTCATCGAGAATCAGGAAGTCTGCACCGACATTTTCCACTTCATGAGGGACAGAAGTAGGATAAGGACCACCCACAGCAACTAACTTACCACGTTGTTTTGCTTCTTGAATTTGCCCTAATAAATCTTCCTTCTGGACAATCATCGCCGAAAGGATTACTACATCTGCCCATGCCCATTCTGCTTCTGTGATTGACCGAATGTTGCGATCAACCAGCTTGAACTCCCATTCTTGGGGCAGAATTGCCGCCACCGTCACTAAACCCAAAGGTGGTAACAAAACCTTGCGATCGACTAACTCTAGAATTTTCTCATAAGACCAAAAGGTTTTGGGAAATATTGGATATACCAGTAAGATTCGCATATAGTATTAATCCTCACACTGTGATTGTTATCCCAACTTTAACGAAAATTAAGACTTATTGACTTTTTATGAAATTTGCTTTAGTTTACCGTTATTTTTTTGACTTGGCAATTATACTACAGTGACCTGATAGCTAAGTTTTCTGTTCCAATTAAGAATAAAGTTATTGCAGAGGTTGTTTGAAATTGCAGGCGATCGCTTTCAGCATGACCTATTAACCACTCACTCGTAGCACATTATTTGACATTTTTGCTCAGAAAAATTAAATAGTTACAATAAGTGATATCATTAGTTGGTTGCAAAGAAAGTTATGGAACGCGAAGCTTTAACAATCCGTTTTCCTTCTCAACTGCTTGCGAAAGCCAGAAAACTCAAAGACAGTAGTGAATCATTTAATGATTTAGTGGTTAAAGCTTTAGAAAATGAAGTGCGACGTAGAAGGGGATGGGCTGCACATCAGCGAATTATTGCCCGCAGCGAAGCCGTCAAACTCAAAACCGGCATACAACCAGCTTCTACAGACTTAATTCACAGCTTGAGAGCAGGTGAGGGAAGACTTGACTAGACTTTTGTGTATAGATACTAGCGTTTGGATTCCCTACCTTGTCCCAGAGGTTTATCAACTCGAAGCCAGAACCTTAGTAACGGAGGCATTAAGCTTAAATTTACGCTTAGTATCTCCTGCTTTCGCCTGGGCAGAAGTAGGGTCTGTATTACGGAAGAAAACCCGACTAGGAGTCATTACAACCGAGGAAGCACAAGGATTTTTTGAAGATTTCTGCGAACTTCCGATTGATTACATAGAAGAAGAAGCAATTAGGACAAGAACTTGGGAAATCGCCGAGCAATACGGATTATCAACTCTCTATGATGCAGCTTTTCTTGCTTGTGCTGAGATTACATCTGCTGAGTTTTGGACTGCTGACGCTGCACTGGTTAGACAACTCACACCCAGACCTGCTTACCTGCGTGAAATAGGGTAAATAGAAGGAAAATATATCATTTTGAGGAAATTAAGGGTAATTTGCTAAACATGATCTGATTTCTCTTGACTAAAAAACTGACATTTTAACAGTGAGACCTGACTTAAGAATTGACATTGTTAAATTAATAGTCTAAGCTCATCATAGAAGCAGGCTCTTGTTGGAGGTCGAACCATGCCTGACGGGGATAGATTTCATGGGCTTTCAGGACTTTATCAGAAGCCATACAGAATCCTGTGTGAAGGAAAGTTTGAGCGCAACGAATGTGCCTGGATAATGATGGAAGCCTTTTTAAAGGATCTCAAGAGAAAAGGTGCTGCTGCTATTGTGTTAGCCAAGCAGATGGGAGAACTCCTAACCCAAGAAATTAAAGACTCTGGTAATAATGAATCTATAGTTTGGGGCGATTTAAATAAAAAACTTGATAGATTCGTACAAACAGCCAACATACCAAATCGAACTAAGTCACTTGTCCTTGATGCTGGAAAAAGTGTTCTCCATGATTTACGTTATGGCCAGCAATTTGAAACCAGCACGATTGCAGAGGCCATAACAGAAGGATATATGCAAAAAGTGTATGTATCAGAATTTGAAGGACGAATTCCACTCATTCCCAATCACCACGAAAAATTTGACATTTTAACTTTTACAGAGCGTGCAAAAGCAATAAGGAAAGATATTTATGACCAGATCAGTAAATGGGCAAAAAAGGCGAATATAGATGATGATGTAGCCAAGCTAAAACGAAGTCGGCGATCGCAAGTTAAAGCAATAGACCTTGAGGAGGATCTGCTATGAACTACAGACCTTCGTTTCAACAAAAATCTCATGAAAGTGATTACAGCGATTACACCTTGCACTTTCAACCTGTGTCTAATAAGAATGGATCTGTGCTGTTTGTTGATCACTCTAAGAATAAAAAGCTAATTATTGGTATTAATGTAGATGATATAGAGTTCAAATATAGGGTTAAGGTAGAGTTTCCAGCTATTGTTGCCGATCTCATTGACCTTGCTGTTGCCATATATACTTCAGACCGTCTTGCCCCTCAAAGTCTTACAGAGAAGCAGCGCCGCTTTCATGTGATATTGCCATTACGTCATCCAGAATTGCTGAGTGCTGAACCATTTCGCACAAAACTAGATGACCTGCTTAAATGGACAACTGATACCGAATGGGTTTTCGACTTTCAAAAACGGATTGCACCGGAACGCCTTGTTGAACACCAATCTCTTCCCATAGCACCCCAAGGATGTGAAGTGACGTTGTGGAGTGGTGGACTCGATGCGCTGGCGGGTTTGTACACTCGCCTGTTAATGTATCCAGAAAAACAGTTCGTCTTGTTTGGAACTGGCAGTAACAAGAGTCCTACATATCCCCATCAGGAAAGAGTATATAAGGAAATTCAGTCTATTTTCCCTGGTAGTTGCAATCTTTTCCGCGTCCCAATTAAGGTTAATAAAAGTAGTGAGCAGCATAAAAACAAACTTTCCCGTGCGCGGGGTGTTGTCTTCACTCTTATTGGTTCTGCTTGTGCGTACCTTATGGGGCAACAAGTTCTTTATCTTTATGAAAACGGAATGGGTGCAATCAACCTTCCATATCGTGAATCTGCTGTGGGGTTGGATCACTCTCGTTCTGTTCATCCTCTGACTTTGCTCATGGTAAGTGATCTAGTTTCTGAGCTTTTAGGAGAAGAGTTCCAGGTAAAAAACCCCTTTCTGTTTTGGACTAAAGCCGAAATGTGTAAAGCATTGGCTAAAAATGGGAGAGACGATTTACCACCTTTCACTATGTCCTGTGACAGTCCACATCGCCAAAAGCCAGTTCAATGTGGTTACTGTTCCTCTTGTATTTTAAGGCGACAATCACTTGCAGCCAGTAGCATAAAAGATAGAACTCGCTATGTAGTCTTGCATGGAAAGCGTCCAGTGAAAGAGCCAAGCTTATATTTCCTGAATATGCAGGCACAGATTCAAACCTTAGACTCTTTATTTGGTCTCTCAGATGAACCTTGGAAAAATCTGACTAAAAAGTTTCCTGAGCTGGATGACATTGTTGATCGAACTGCTGTAGCAGAAAATTTATTGCCTGCTGATATGCGAATTCGTCTAATTCAACTCTATCAAAATTACGTTTCCGAATGGAATGCTGTGGAATCGCAGATTGCAGAGGGATTATTAAATAAAAGTAGTTATCAGAAGGCATCTAGCAGATACGTAGTCTCATCTCAACAAGGTTGAGGGATAAAAATTATGGCTACCAACATCCTGGATAACATTGACCTGCGGATATTGGGTGAACTCCTGCAACAAGCACGCAAAAAGTGCGGAATGACTCAGGCTGATGCAGCTAAGGTGATTGATGCTGCACGCACTACTGTGATTGCTATTGAGAAAGGAGAACGCCGTCTCAAGGCCAATGAACTGATTAAACTGGCTCGCGCCTACGGACGTTCTGTGAGTGAATTCGTGCGATCGCGTCCTGTGGTACAACCTTTTGAGGTGCAGTTTCGGGCAGTCTATCAACGCAGTCAAGAGCAAGAAACTGAAATTAAGCCATTCATCGTTCATTTAGAGGAATTGTGCCAAAATTATCTAGAACTTGAGAAGATTATGGACGCACCACTACCGCAGAATTATCCTCTAGAATATGAGGTAACAAATATGCCCATCAAGGCAGCTGCGGAAAGTATAGCAGTTGCAGAGCGTCAACGGCTAGGACTGGGAGACGCGCCAATTTCCAGACTGCGGGACGTTCTAGAGCAAGATGTGGGTTTACGTATCTTCTATTTGAAGATGCCACAAAAATACTCAGAAGTATATAGTTACAACGAACAACTCGGCGGTTGTATGGCAATCAATGCGAATCACCCAGAGGAACGAAGACGTTGGTCAATGGCGCATGGATACCTTCACTTTTTAGCACATCGACAAAAACCTGAGTTTCACTATGATGGACAGTATCAAAGATTTCCCGAAAGTGAGCAATTAGCGGAGACTTTCCCCAAATATTTTCTGATGCCGACAAGTGGATTGCTCAAACGGTTTAATGATATGTATCGTACACACGGCAAATTCACTCCAACGAATTTATTTACACTCGCTCATTACTATGGTGTTTCTGTAGAAGCACTTGTTTATCGCTTAGAAGAAATGGAACTGCTGCCTTCAGGGACTTGGGATAAATTACGAGATAGAGGTTTAAAAGTCAGAAAGGTACAGGAAGAACTTGGCTTAGAACAAATCCCGCAAAGAATTGATATGATGCCACTTCACTATCAACACCTAGCAATTGAGGCATTCGATCAGGGTTTGATTACTGAAGGGCGTTTTGCTGATTTCCTTTGTGTTGACCGCTTAGAAGCCCGTCGCATTGCCGAAGCATTAAGAGAGTATTCAAGCGGAATGATGGAGGAAGATACAGATTTTGATTTGCGACAGACAGAGACTGGTGGGAAGTGAGGACAATTTATGCAAATTACTCACTCCCACGTTCTTCTTGATGCTTGCTGTATTCTCAACTTTTGTGCGTCAGGGGAATTTTTAGCAATCTTGAAATCTATTCCTGCTGAGGTTGTACTTACTAAAGTTGTACAAGACGAATTAAAGACTCTACAACGGCTGAAGGAAGAGGATAACGAGGGTGCAATCCAGTTTGAGGAAGCTATTAAACAAGGTCTACTAATGGTTGTAGATTTTGCAGCAGAAGAGGACGAATTATTTGTAAACTATGCTGCTATTCTGGGTGATGATGGTGAGTCTGCAACTTGTGCGATCGCAGTTTACCGAAAATGGGCGATCGCAACTGATGACAAACGAGCGATCCCGTTTTTTAAACAAACAGCCCCAGACCTGCAAATTTTATCAACTCTAGATATCATCAAACATTGGTCAGAGTCCGCAGGGGTTGATTCTTCAAAACTAAGTGATATACTCAATGCGATTCGGTTTAAGGCACGGTATTTACCAGGCACAGGTCATTCTCTCCGAAGTTGGTGGGAACAGGCTATGAAGAATTAATATTGAACTGTGATTTTGTCTTCAATTTTTCCCCCCTTTGACACCACTAATTTTTAAAACATCGCTCATAGTGGCACAGTAATTTGGTAAACCAAAGCTAGCGGGATTGATGACATTTTCATAACTAAAATGACGATTGTTCATGCAGAATCTATCCCAAGCAGCCATTTGAATCCGAAATACAGCAATAATCAAATTAGCTAATGCTAACGATAGCGGAATGCGGAAATAAATCTTTTTACCCAAATAGGCGCAGACTTCTTCCACTGCTTGATTAGCTGTTAACGCTTGTTGTCCCAAAACAAACTTGCGTGGTTCGTTTTCCTGGGGAGGAGAATCAATTAAATATTGTACAGCAGTCGCAATGTCTCGCCCGTGGATAAAATGAAAACTACCATCTACCTGCAAACATCGAATTAAATTAATATATTTGGTTACTTCTGGTATTCCCGATGTCAAATGAGAATAAGGTTTTTTATCATCACCACCTAAAACTAAAGTTGGGAAAACCTTAGTAATTTTCGGGGCTATTTCTAGCTGCGACATTTTTTGTAAACAATCATATTTGGAACGAATATAATCTGTCCCAATTTCCCCAGCTTCTTTCAGGGGTTGATTGTATCTATCCAAAACACTAGCTGTAGAAAAATAAATTACTTGTTCACAGCGCTGCGGATCTAACATTTGCATCAATTCTAGAGTCTTGGAGACATTAATATCAAATGTCTCATCACCACCCCAAGCCGTAGCAGTGAGGACTGCTGTATCAATTGTGGGGAGTAAATCAGCCAACAGGCTAATTTTTTGCATATCACCCTGCAAAACAGTGATACCTGGACGCGCCTGAATATCAACTTGCAATTTTTGCGGATTTCTTACCAGTAAATACAACTCGTGATTAGTATTTTGAATTAAGGCTTCTGAGATGTAGTGACCTACACAACCGCTTGCACCTGTCACTAAAATCCGTTTCTGATTCATAGTAAGATTTAAAATAAATTAGTAATTAAAACTTAAGAGTTAAAAATAAACTTAAAAGTTCCACTCTTAACTCTGTGTTCTCTGTGCCTCTGTGGTTAGATAATTGATTTTTTTACCACTGCTTTTAATAGACATCTGGTGACAAAGGATATAGAGACGTTCCATGGAACGTCTCTACAGTGGTTTTGACTAGATTCAAGCTTTCCTGATTAAACTTCTACAGATTTGAGTTGTTTTGCTGTTTCAAAAAAGAAAGCCACATTTTCTTCTGGAGTTTCTGGTAGTACACCATGACCAAGATTGAGAATATGACCCCAATTACCAGCTTTACGCACTGTATCCAGAATGCGATCGCGGATAAACTCTTTAGAACCAAATAACACACCTGGGTCAAGATTTCCCTGGACTTTGACGTGTTTGCCTAATCTGGCTCTTGCTTCCGCCATATCCACAGCCCAATCGACAGTGACAATATCTGCACCAGATTTAGGCATTCTTTCTAGCACACCTGCACTACCGCTAACCAACAAAATCAACGGTGTATCAGGATGAGTTTGCTTGACTTGCTGAAAAACTCTTTGCTGATAAGGCAGAGCAAAGGTGTCATAATCTTGGGGACTCAATTGACCAGCCCAAGAATCGAACATCTGCACAACTTGAGCGCCGCAGTCAATTTGATAGCGTGCATAAACGGCGATCGCATCAGCAAATTTAGCTAAGAGCTGATGTAACATCGTCGGATCTGAGAACGCCATATTTTTAATCACCGAGTAGGTTTTGGAACCTTTACCCTCCACTGCATAAGCAGCTAAAGTCCACGGCGCACCCACGAAGCCTAAAACAGTTGACTGATTGCCTACTTCTTGGCGTAACGCCTGCAATATGGTCTTAATAAACGGGAGTGATGCTTCTGGTTCTAAAGGACGCAGGCGGTCAATTTGTTCTTGGGTACGAAGGGGCGAGTTAATGATTGGGCCTTTACCTTCCGCAATGTCCATCTCAATGCCCAAACCAGGCAACGGGGTCACAATGTCGGAAAATAAAATCACTCCGTCTGGCTGGAATGCTCTCCAAGGTTGCAGGGAAACTTCTATCGCCACTTCAGGAATTTCCGAGCGATCGCGGAAAGAAGGATACTTTTCCCTTAAATCTCGATATGCTTTCATATATCGTCCCGCTTGTCGCATCATCCAGACGGGGGGACGATCTACTACTTCACCACGCGCCGCCCGGAGGAGATGAGGAGCCGTTAACGAAACACCCATTTAACACTTCATCCTAAGTCATTATATTTATGCCACTGTTTAGCTTATCATTCTGAGATTACGCTTTTTCAGGAGGTTCGCCTCAAACAACAATAGTTAACTTAATATGCAAACTGACTCGAATAGTCCAACTGATGCGGTATCTAGCCGCCACCCAGGAAAATTCTTGATTCCGCGCCCCCAAAGACAAAAGTTTTTTCTCCAGTTTACCTTGATGACAGTCTTGGGGTGGGTTGTCGGTGGCATTGCCAGCATAGGTTTAGAAAAAAACATCCTGGGAGGCCTACCCCCTGCGGATTCTTTTCATTGGGTCAAAATACTTGGTAACATCGTGTTTGCCGTAGTTTTTGCCGCCGATCAAGCCCTGATCCTGCGTCGTTATATCTCCGGTTGGCTATGGATACTGGCTACCAGTATAGGTTGGTTGATTGCTAACAGCATTGCGATCGCCTGGGTGAAATATATTTCCGCGATCGCCAGTTCCTTCAATGAAGGTGTATCTCCTGAGTTAGCCTTACTTTGGGGATTTTTGTCAACATTTTCATACATTTCCACGGGGATTTGGCTGGGACTGTGCCAATGGTTAGTGTTACGGCGCTACCTCAAACAAGCGTGGTTGTGGATTTTTCTCCCTTCCGTGTCCTTCTTCTTGATCAGTGTTTTCGTTTGGTTGCTGTCCCTTGTGCAAGATTTGATTCCAGAAATGAATCGGACTCCTATATTGTATTGGAGTGAACAAGGATTTACAGCGATCATTCTCGGAGTTATACCAGCAATTGGCTTATGTACCTTCAAAAGAAACTCTCATCGCCCAAATAAAAGTTCTCGTTCATCTTCCCTTCCCAACAGCTAATTGCTGGATATTTTCCCTAGGTTAAAAATTATGAATAAAGATAAGGTTTTACAAAAGATAGTCACGCCACCGATTGCTGAACAACAGCCAGAGGTTTTAGAATTGCATGGCGATCGCCGCATAGACAAATATTTTTGGATGCGCGATCTGGATAACCCGCAAGTTCCCGCCTATCTGGAAGCAGAAAACGCCTATACAGCAGCAATGACGCAGCATACCGAAGCACTGCAAACCCAGATATACAATGAAATGCTGGCGCGGATTAAAGAAACAGACTTATCAGTGCCATTCCGTAAAGATGAATATTATTATTATTCACGCACAGAAGAAGGCAAAGCTTATTCAATTCATTGTCGGAAAAAAGGTAGTTTAGACGCTCCCGAAGAAGTCCTAATAGATGAAAACGAATTAGCGAAAGGACATGATTTTTTTGAATTAGGTGTATTTGAAGTTAGTCCCAATCATCAAATATTAGCTTATTCCTGTGATACTAGCGGTTCAGAGCAATATACTCTCTGTTTTCTCGACTTAAACACACATCAATTATATCCAGAAACAATTGCAGAAACTTATTTTTCCTTTGCCTGGGGTAACGACAATCAGACGGGCTTTTACACCAAAATTGATGATGCTAATCGTCCTTACCAACTTCTCAAACACACATTAGGAACTTCCGCCGCCAAAGATGTGCTGATTTATGAAGAAAAAGATGATATTTATCATTTATACGTTGGTAAAACCCGCAGCCAATCATATATCTTGATGCTTTTGCAAAGTAGCATCACTACAGAAGTTCACTATTTGGATGCTAATTATCCTCAAGGCGAATTTCAGATAATTCACCCCAGAACTACAGGAGTAGAATATGATGTTGACCATCACAATCAAAACTTCTACATTGTTACCAACGACAAAGCCACTAATTTTAAATTAGTCAAAACTCCTGTAACTGCACCATCCCAAGAAAATTGGCAAACGATTATTCCCCACAGAGAAGATGTGCTGTTATTAGGGGTAAGCCTGTTTGCCAATCACTTAGTAATTTATGAAAGAACAGGCGGATTGCAAACTGCAAGGGTGCAAAATCTATCCACAGGCGAGGAAAATAATATTAGTTTTCCTGAACCCACATATGAATTTGATGAAGGCAATAACCCAGAATTTCATACTAATATATTGCGCTTTCATTACACTTCTTTAATTACGCCGCAATCTGTTTTTGATTACAACATGGAAACAAATCAGAGGGAGTTAAAAAAACAGACAGAAGTTTTGGGTGGCTACGATAAAAATCAATACGCAAGTGAGTGGCTAATGGCTACTGCGACCGATGGCACAAAAATTCCTATCTCCATTGTCTACAAACAGGGAATTAAAAAAGATGGCAAAAATCCCTTATTACTCACAGGATACGGTGCTTATGGTTCTTCTTACCCGGCATCATTTTCATCCACGAGATTAACACTATTAGACCGGGGAGTAGTATTTGCCATTGCTCATATTCGTGGTGGCGAGGAAATGGGGCGAAAGTGGTATGAAGAAGGCAAATTTTTACACAAGAAGAATACCTTTACTGATTTTATCGCTTGTGCAGAGTATTTAATTGCTAAAAATTGGACAGCAAGCGATCGCCTAGCAATTACTGGTGGTAGTGCAGGGGGTTTATTAATGGGTGCAGTCATCAATATGCGTCCTGATTTGTTTAAAGCCGTAATCGCCAATGTCCCCTTTGTAGACGTAGTAACAACAATTCTGGATACCTCTCTACCTCTGTCAGCAATGGAATGGGAAGAATGGGGAAATCCCAACGACAAAGTTTATTATGACTACATGAAATCTTACTCACCCTACGATCAAGTCGAAGCCAAAGAGTACCCAGATTTATTAATTACCGCCGGCTTAAATGATTCTCGCGTCAAATATTGGGAACCCGCCAAATGGACAGCCAAACTCCGGGAACTCAAAACAGATAATCATCTGCTGTTGCTGAAAACCAATATGGGTGCAGGACATAGCGGCGCATCTGGACGTTATGAAAGCTTGCGAGAACTAGCTTTTGAAGACGCTTTTATTCTCGATAGGTTGGGTTTGGGAAATACTTGATCTAAATGATTCGTGATTAACTAAAATCCTGGTATCTTGAAGATAAGTAGCTCAAACTAAAAAAACGTAACACCCAGATCCCCGACTTCTTAGAGAAGTCGGGGATCTATATCCTCAATGTTTTATGTTTAATTATGTTGACCTACTTACTAGGATTGTAAAAGTTATAACCAACTCTGAGATATATCGCACATCCTGATCAAATTGAGACAGATTACCGACTCTCAGAAAAAATGATTAATCATATCCACTCATTGCCAGTATTTGTTTGATGATCAATACTGATGCAATTCCCATGATCACAATCAATGTCACTCTACCACCAGGAACGAGCGGTTGATTCATACTATTTAATTGTTGTTCTTGACGTTGTTTCCAAGTCATTAATGCTGGAATTATCCCGCCTAACACTGAAATACTAAAGGTTCCCGCGAAATCCAGGGCGTTAAAGAAAATGCTGGGATTAATTGCGCCCAAACTCATAGGAGGTAAGAGAATTAGTGAATAAAGCGGTAGGCGGCTGGAAGCTTTATCCTGTGCAACTGGGAACACATCTTTAAAAAAATCTAGCAACCCGTAGACAAAACCAATAAACGAAGTTGCGATCGCAAACTCTGAGAAAATAGATAATAAAATCCCCAACCATTCCCCAGCACCACCCGCCCGCAGTATTTGCAGTGGGTCAAGATTAGCTGTGCTGTTGACAATATCAGGACTAATACTGCCCAAAATTACCGCATTCCATGCCAAAAACATGATTAAGGGAATCAGAGAACCAATAATAATCGACTGCCGAATTTTGGGAATATCTCCTTCCAACTGAGTCACAACTACTGGGACAACATTATGGAAAAACAGCGCCACCAACATCACTGATACAGCACTCCCCAAAGCTGTCCAGTTGTGAGTCAACAGTTGCATACTCTTCACCTGTCCTCCTCCTAGAAACAATAGTCCCAGAAATGAAGTAATCACAATTACCACAAAGACGCTGTTGAGTTTCTCAATGAATTTTTGTCGCCCCAGGTACATCATGCCACCAAATAAAAAGGTGAAGGTAATTGTCCCCACCCAAGCCGGCGGAATGTTTTCTAGTCCCCACACCTGAGAAGCCCCAGAGACTAAAATATTTCCCCCTTGAGTCATGTAAGCCACCAGCAAAGCATAGTGCAGAAACAGATACGCAGCGCCAGCAATTCGCGCCCCCACAAACCCCAAAATCCCCTCGACCATTGCCAACAACCCAACACTCAAACGCCCTTCTAGACGCATAGCATTCACACAAACTTCTGCCAGCAACAGACCAGAAATTACCGTGTACAGCCACACAGCAATTAACAACACTGTAGATGGTACAACCCCAGACGGTAGAGTTACCGCAGGTAGTGCCAAAATACCAGCCCCAACCGTTGTTCCTGCAATCAGCGCAATATTTCCCAACACACTACCCGGTTGATGATTGAACTTATTTTCATCAAATTCGACGTGAGAACATAATCGAGTAACTTCCTCTGGATGCAACTGGAAAACAGTTTTTGTAGGGGTCATGCTGAAATAAGTGTCCGAACTGAGTGCAGACTGTTAAGTTATGTGACTAATTTTAGCAAAAGCTTCAACTTACTGCTTTTACAGTCAAATAAGCATGAGCAAAAGTATTGAGGATTTACGCAAAAAACCACACTTCGACAAGCTCAGTGACCACTCAAACTCTCATGACTCGGTTTACTCTGCGTCTGGTGTGGTTCGTTCCTCAATAAAATTTCATCCTAAAAAATAGAAAAATTGACTAGACAGCTAAGTATCGTACTTTGACCAATAAGCATAAACTGGATTAATAAATTTTGATCGCGTTTACTGGTCTAGTGACTACTAAATTAGCCGTATTAATCTGTGTACCCTGTGTTCAGCCACAACCTGTCTAAATCTGGGTTAATTAACTTTTATGTTTACCTTACTTAGGCGATAAATACTATATTCATGACCAGAATTTGAATCAAAGGTGATGACAATTCTGTATCTTTAACTCTACGGTAATCAGTAGAACTGGAGATACTACGGTGAATTAGAATTGAGATATCGAGTTATTATAAAGTCGGTGAAAAATATTCTGTAATTTTGCGTATAATCAAGAGGTACTTGCTAAACCTATAGCTTGGAAGTTTTCTGTTCCCGATGTTTTTTACGTGGGTAAGAATCATCAAATAGGCAAAAGCAAAACCTGAGCCAATCCAGGATCAGATCGATTCTATCCTTGCGGGATGTCTCGGTTATTATCTCAAGCAAGACTATAAAACCCCATTCAATCTTCTGGAGAAGAGATGTATCTGGCACATTCATTCATGAGTGATGAGAAGAAGCAAAATCCTCAGCAGCCCTTAATCTTGGTAGTGGAAGATCATGATGATAGTCTACTGCTGATTGGTTATGCCCTTGAGTCACTTGGCTGTAGATTCATTTGTCAAAATGACAGTTCAACTACGTTACTAGTGGCAAAAGAGTATCAGCCAGACCTAATCATGTTAGATATTCTATTACCAGGTCTTAGCGGCACCGATGTTGTGCATTATCTCAAACAAGAACCTCTAACTTGCGAAATTCCGGTGCTTGCAGTTACGGCTTTAGCTAGTAGAGAGGATCGAGAACGCCTCCTATCAACCGGCTTTGATGACTACATCAGTAAACCTTACATGATCGAGGATCTAGAGGCAATAATTCGCCGCCTGCTACGTGGTAAGCTCAATTCTCCCTCGACTCTTAAGAGTGCTGAGTGCTAAGTCAAAAGAGGAAAAATAACTCTATGATTAATGACTACTATATTTTGGTAGGGTGACGGTGAATACACTACCTCGCCCTTGTTCAGAGGTCAGTGCAATTGTGCCACCATGTGCTTCTACAATTCGGCTCGATAGATGCAGACCTAAGCCACTACCAGAGCGTTTATTTCTACCTTGGCGAAACCGCTCAAAAACAGTTGGTTGGTCTTCAGGCGCAATGCCATAACCGGTATCTGTAACCTCGATAATTACCCAATCCTTTTCCTGAGAATTAGCTGATTTTTCCCAAATACAAACTTCTATCCCTCCGGTATCTGTAAACTTGATGGCGTTGCCAATTAAGTTATTAAATACGCGTCGTAGTTCTAGGGGATCGCCCATTACTACACCAGCAGTTTTTTTGTGTAAATCTAATTTACTCACATCTATTTTCAGCACTAAGTTTTTCTCGCTAGCAAGGGGAGTCAGTTCGGCACTGACTTCTTGAATAATTTCTGGTAGATTGCACTCCACATCGTTTAAAGTCTTTTTACCTGCCTCGAAGCGATAGACTTCTAATAAGGTGTTTACCATCTGCATTAAATTTTCATTACTGCGAATCATCACAGCGATCGCTTGTTTCATTTCCGGAGAAATTTTGCAGAAGGTTTCCTCTTGAAACAACCCCAACATCCGGTCAGCAGCGACTAACGGGGTACGCAAATCATGAGTTAAACGCGAAACAAAGTCTTCGCGCTGACGTGCCATCTTTTTTTGTTCGTCCAGACTGTGTTTGAGGCGCAACAGCGATCGCACTCTGGCTAAAAGTTCATCTGTATCAAATGGTTTACGAATAAAGTCATCAGCCCCAGCATCCAACCCTTCCACTACACTGGATTGGTGAAAAGCAGTAATTAGCAAAATGGGAATATAGCTGACATTAAGATCAGGATTATTACGGATGCGCCGAGTCACTTCATAACCATCAATTCCTGGCATCATCACATCTAACAAAATCAAATCGGGAGGAGATTGTTCAATTTGCTGCAAAGCTGTTAAACCATCTGCAACCAAATCAATCTCATAACCCTCACTTTCTAGAATCGTTTGCACCAAGATGAGATTATCTCTAGTATCATCAACGGCGAGAATACGGTCAATTTTTGGCTTTTCCACAACAGACATGGTTTATCAACGGTTTATGAGAATAAATAATTTATAGCTTCAGATGGGGAAAACCCATTGATGCTTTACTGGATTTGGGGAGGGACTGATGAGGATTCTCAACAGAGCAAAAAATATCGGGACTATCGAAATTTAAAGCTGGAAGGCTGCCCACTTTGGTTGGTAAGGATAGTTGCCGTGGTATTTCAATTCTAAACATAGAACCAACCCCTAATTGACTTTCCAAAATAATTTTGCCGCCCATCATTTGCACCAAGGAATCTATAATCGCTAAACCTAGCCCTGTACCAGGATATTTGCGCGTCATACTTTGATCCACTTGTCGGAACGCTTCAAAAATATGTTTAAAATCTCTGGGTGCTATCCCAATACCTGTATCCCGAACGGCGATCGCCAATTGGTTTTGCGGCAGTTCTTTAACTTCCACCCAAATACAACCGGAATCAGTAAATTTAATGGCATTGGATAATAAATTGATTAAAATCTGCCGCACACGCACTGAATCATTAAATATCAGAGGTTGTTGCATATCTATATCGACTCGCAAAGACAACTTCTTGGCTTCAGCCAAAGAACGCATTTCGGCAACGGCGATTTTGATAGTTTTTGTTAAATCAAATAATTCCGGCTTTAACTCTAGTCGTCCTCCTTCCAGCTTGGAAAAATCAAGCACTTCATTTAACAACATCAGTAAATTCTTACCATTATTCAATATCCGCTCCACCATGTCTATTTGCTGATGGGTAAGCTGACCGAACTTAGGGCGCAATAATATTTGAGAAAATCCAATAATGGCATTCATCGGAGTCCGCAATTCATGAGACATCGTTGCCAAAAACTGGGATTTGAGCCGTGATGCTTCCAACAGCTTGAAGTTTTGTAACTGAATTTGTTGTCTTTGTTGTTCTAGTTCTTGATTTTTCCGAACTAGTTGCTCATTAGTTTCTCTCAGTTGCTGGTTTGCCAAAGCTGTCTGCATTTCAGCACGGTGGATGCGAATGGCATGGCGTAAAACTTGTGCCAAAGTTTCTGAACATACCCTAGATTTAGAAAGATAGTCTGTAGCACCAGCTTTCATTAATTCGACAGCGCTTTGTTCATCTTTTTGGGCTGCTAGGACTACTAAAGGAACTTTGATTTCCGCAGCGCGTAATCTTTGGATCAGTGCTAACCCGTCCTGATCTGGTAAGCGATCATCGAGGAAAACACAATCATAAGTAGTAGTTTTTAAAGTAGTCAGGGCGTTATATCCATCAGTTACCTCAGACAGTTCCATACAAACACCGGTTTGAGTCAATGCTCGACGCACTGCCATGCGATCTACTTCATTATCGTCTACAACCAAAATTCTCAGCGTTTCTTTCATTGGTTTTTATTTTCGCTGTCAAATACAGGTTGATGTATGGCATCACTATTTTCCAACTATCCCACTCAATAATTTTGTTTGAATTTGAGATATGATTTTCATCAAGTTTTGCCCTCTCATCTATTGATTTTTATTTTTAGGATCAAATTCGCTAGGATTCAGAATAGGGAATTTCGGATAATATCCTACATTTATGCAGTCATGCCATAGTTTTACCCCAATTAGTCCCGATCCCAGGCTGAAAAATCTAGCCAGCAACTTTTAAGTTTTAACTTTTCATCCTCCTCTCTGTCTTGATCCTGATTTGATTCGCGATCGCAACTACAGAGGTTGATCTCGGTTTACTATCGCTGTTTGCTCAAGTCAAGGAAATTGACATAAAGTCAGAGAAAATACTTTATTAACCCTCAAAACAATTGTAAATGAGTGTGCTAACGCCCGTCGTCAGTCATTAGTGAGAGTTACGTACTAAAATCATGTACCGTAAGCCTGAACAGTTTGACTGACTCGGTAGCTGAGGTTAAGTAAAGCTCAAATTCTTGCCAACGCCAGTCATACACATCTACCGAATTGAAATTCGCCTCTGACAGAACCCTTGTAGATAGGTGACATGGAATGTCTTTACTTTCTGGGAAATGTCTTATGGAATCCCCATTCATGGTGCTTTTTGCGGTTTCGAGGCTTTTTGTGAGCGGCGCTGGACTCATGCCTGTATTTTTTTGGCGATCGCTAACTGGCAAAGTTATAAAACTCACAAAAACTTCATCCTGAAACACTTGGGGAATAGGATGATGATCATCTGCTATGATCAATTGGGATAATCTTCCTCAGTATAGAAGTTTTCAATTGTTTTGATTTATTCATCTTTTTTGGGAATTTCTATTAAAGCTTTAGAATATTATTAAATAACTTTCTACTCCTGGAGATATGACATCAATTAGAACCTCGTCTTAATTTTCCTGATTTATGGGCAAAATGACGATATATCTTTAGTTAGATTTTTAACAAAATTTAGGGTGAAAAAACCGCAGATTTACTATTTCTACCGATGGATGCGGAATTGCAAAAATATCATCTACCTTTGGTTTGGGAAAATAGGATAAACTGCATAAAAAAGGTCATATTCCGCAAGATGCAATTATCAACAGCGAGTGTAGCAATGAATGAAATAAGCATTATTTTAATTGAAGATCATGATCTGACTAGAATGGGACTAAGAGCGGCGTTGCAATCTCACAGCTCTCTCAAAGTCATTGGTGAGGCGGCAAATGCCACTCAAGGACTAAAACTTTTGGAAACGGCTAAACCAGATGTGGCAGTGATCGATATTGGTTTACCTGACATGGATGGGATTGAACTCACCCGCAAATTTAGACGCTACCAAGCCGAAACTGGGCAGAACGCCACCAAAATTCTGATTTTGACAATGGATCACACAGAAGATGCCGTACTGGCAGCGTTTGCGGCAGGTGCAGACTCTTATTACATGAAAGAGACAAGCATTAATAAATTAACCGAGGCCATACAAGCAACTCATGGCGGTAACTCTTGGATTGATCCAGCGATCGCCAATGTGGTACTACGGAAAATGCGCCAAGGTATTCCCGGAGAAAACCAACCTGCGGATAAACAGAAAACCGTAAAAATTGAAGCCCTGGCTTCGGAATACGAACAAGTTTTAGAAACCTATCCTTTGACTCAACGCGAACTAGAAATCCTAGAGTTAATTGTCGCTGGATGCAGCAATGGGCAAATTGCTGAACAACTGTATATCACAGTGGGTACAGTCAAAACTCACGTTCGGAATATCCTGAATAAACTCTGTGCTGATGACCGGACTCAAGCCGCAGTTCGGGCTTTGCGTTCTGGTTTAGTTGGGTGAAAATTTAACTTGTCTCTATTGGCACCATTTTTGATGTAAAAAATCAGCAATCCTGCGCGCTGCTCCTGGTTTACCCATGCGCCTGATGCCGTTTTCGGTAATCATTTGCAAACTATCAGGATTTTGCCACAGAGATTGCACCACCTGGGGAACTTGTCCCGGATTGTCAACTACAAATAGAGATGCTCCTAAAAGTCGGCTTTGAGCTTCGGCAAAGGCTGGGTTATATTGGGGACCATGACCAGGAATGGCGATCGCCGGTTTTCCTAAACCAACAAATTGTTCCGTTGCTGTACCAGCCATAGCGATCGCTAAATCTCCCCAATATAGACAATCATTATAGGCTTGTTGTGTGAGCAGGAAATAAGCATTTTTTTGCTTAAATATCAAGGCATGAGGATCAGTAATGGGGATAGGAGATTCTGCATGGACTTGCCAGCCTTGGGATTGAATAGTTGGCAATAAAAGACTTTGATCTAAACCAGGTGCGATCGCCCCCAGAAATACCACATTTCCAGAACTTTGTAAAATCGCATTTCGTTCCGAGAAACTGGCCATCAATGCAGACACAGCAGTCATAATCACTTCCCAATTAGCGTAAGCTTCCGGGGGACGGGAACCAGGTAATAAAGTGATCACTAATGGTCTGGCTACTTCTTGTTGAGCTGCTGCGGAACTAGAAAACTGTGGTGATGAAAAACTGGATTCGAGATCATCCATCATCGGATTACCCAAATCAAAAGCCGGAATTGACCACTCTTGTAATATTTCCGTAGTTAACGAATCTCTAGGGAACACACCCTGACAACGGCGACGACTCATCAACCAACGTTCCCAAGGATGATAAATTGAACCAGAAAAGTTTTCCCAACGTGCAGCTTTTGATTTCCTCGCTAATAGTCCCTCTTCATCCCGCACGTAATATTCGGATTTTGCCGTCCCGACAAAAGCATAGTTAGCACCACTAAAACAACCAAATAACAGAGGAACAATATCACCTACAGCTAAAACAGCGCTCTTGTTACCTAATTCTTTTTGGGAACGCACCCAACGACGCACAGCTTGAATTTGATTCAGGGTAAGCGCTAGCAAACCGCCACGGACATCCCTGACTAATTGCCTTCCATCCATATAAATAAAGCCCCCAGAAGGCATGGTGCGTACCGAACCAATACAGGGGATGCCTAACTTTTGGTAAGCACGCCCTTCACCCACCAAAGGTAATGCAAAGATATCTGGGGGGTGTTCTTGTTCCTGGAGTTGCTGCAAAATACTGACAGCAATGACATCTTCTCCATGACCGTTGCTTAAAACTAGTAACTGCAACTTATCGTTGGCTTTTGGGGTCAATAGGGATACATCACTCATACTAAAGTTAGGTGATAGTGGCTGTAATATATACCAATTCTAGACGAAGGTACGCTATATTCCCCCACAAGCTCAAGCCACAGGCTCACAAACATAAGATTTGTTTTGTACAATCAATTACTGAAATTTTAGGAATTAACAGATGAAAATAAATGTTTAAGCTCAAGTTCATTCTATTAATAACAGCTAGTCTCATCCTCATCAGTGGATTCACAATCACGCAAGTCATACAAGCTGAAAATCACAATCTGCTGCGATCGGCATCACTCAAAGAAACAGAAACTGAATTAGTCAGCATTGCTGAAGCTGCCTTAAAAACCGACAATGATATTTTGGTAAATGGCAATATTCCAGCTGCTTTAAATCGCCATCCTCGATCTGCAAGAGCTACAGTCGCGCTGAAAACGCGTTTTGAAAAAACATTGGAGCGGCGAAACTTTTTAGCTGCGCGTAAAATTGGTTTTAGTGGCTTTCAAACCAAGCTAGAAGTCAAAAACATTCAAATTAATGGAGATACAGCAACTTTAGAAGCTATAGAAAAAACTGTTCGCAATTATGATTTAGCTGTTATGGCTCCTGATGCGCCTCAGACAACTGAATCTCACATAGATCATTTATTCACATTTGTTTTACGAAATGGTGAGTGGGAATTGCTCTCAGATCAATTACTGAATCTTCCTGGTCCTCCTAGCAAGCCTGACGCACAATCAGTTCCAGTTGATCCTAGCGTCACTCCAGCAGATCCTCTGTAAGGTAAACAAGAAAGTTAATTAACCACAGATGTAGACAGCGAAAAGTTTTTCAAGACAGATCAACACAGATAATCTAGTACCTACTAGATAGGGAAACGCTATATACCAACTCTGACGGGGGACAATAGAAGAGACATATATGACAATTCATGAATTGTCCCAACAAAGGTTCTGGAAGACGCATATTTAATTTATGCAAATGTTTAATCTTGTTTGCACCGTCCTATTTACCAAGAATACGGAATTGTTGTGAGTGCATAAGAAACAAAATATTCAAATTAACTGTCTGTTTGAGTAAGAGGTATAAATGAGGATATCAATCGGCCAAGTAGCTGGAAGTTAGTATTATCCTCATTATTTCACCTGACTACAACTAACTACCAGTGATTTGGGCTAAATATCATGCGAGTTTCTTCTGCGGCAATTCTTACTTTAGCTACTTTGGCAGCTAGCAATCTTACCCAACAAGCAAAGGCGACATTGATCACAATTGCTTCTCAGGATCAAGCTGCTGAAAATTCAGTAATTCCAGTTATTGAAGAAACACCTGTACGAATTGAAGCTATTTCATCCCCAGAAACTTTAGCTACTCCACAATTTTCTCAAAATAATGTAGTTCTGCAAACAGGTGGACAAAAAAAACCCACAGTCGCCCTAAAGCCAACAAATCCAGAAAATTCCCTTCCCTCATCTCCCCCTCTCCTGATTTCTTCGTCTGCCACTGACAGTAATTTAGTCGTCACGGCTACAGATGTACAAATAGTGGGAACTACCCCAGAATTGCAGCAGATTGTCCGCCAATTGATTAAAACCCAAACAGGTGGGGAAACTAGTCAAAGTCAACTACAAAGGGATGTGGCGGCGATTTTGGAGACTGGTTTATTTGCTAGTGCGAACGTCAATAGCAGCACCACGCCAAATGGATTGAATGTAGTTTACCAGGTGCAACCAGTGGTAGTGCGATCGCTGCAATTGTCAGGAGCGAAAGTACTCACTTATCCGGTAGTCCAAGAACGTTTCCAATCGCAAATCGGTAAACCTATCAGTCCCGAAGGACTCAAACAAGCTGTAAAACAAATTGATCAATGGTACGCCGACAATGGTTATCAGTTAGCAAACGTGCTATCGATTAAACCCAACCGCGAAGGAATCCTCACAGTGAATGTAGCTGAAGGCGTGGTGGGTGACATTAAGTTTCGCTTTATTAATGACGATGGTAAAACCATTGACAGCAAGGGTGAACCAGTCACAGGACGCACCCAACCCGATTTCTTGCGACAGCAATTAAAACTCAAACCTGGGCAAATTTTTCAAGAAAATACTGTCCGCCAAGATGTGCAGCAGTTATATCGTACTGGCTTATTTGAAACTGTGAATGTTGCCCTCGACGAAGGTGAAGCGAATCAAGTTGATTTAGTTTACGAAGTTAAAGAATTGGGAGCGCGTGCGATTAACGTAGGTGGTAGCTATAACGCTGACTTGGGATTATTGGGGACATTAAATTATCAAGACCAGAATATTCGGGGGATTAATGATAATTTGTCTGTAAATGTGGGTGTCAGTCGGAATGATTTGCAGTTTAATACTAAATTAACCAGTCCTTATCGTGTAACTGAACCAGACCGCTTAGGCTATACAGTGAATGCTTTCCGTCGCCGGGAAGTTTCCGAAACCTTGGATGAAAAGATTACATTTGCTAATGGCGACAAAGTGCGGGAAGGTCAGATTGGTACTGGAATCAGCTTCCAGCAACCCCTGGATAATTGGGATACCACTTTGGGATTTAACTACACTCGCACCAGTATTCGCGATCGC
Organism: Nodularia sp. LEGE 04288; assembly: GCF_963896525.1. Taxonomy (NCBI): domain Bacteria; kingdom Bacillati; phylum Cyanobacteriota; class Cyanophyceae; order Nostocales; family Nodulariaceae; genus Nodularia; species Nodularia sp. LEGE 04288. The sequence goes on along the minus strand of NZ_CAWQOY010000121.1, from coordinate 14,864 downwards.
CAAGGTAATGTTACCCCAATAGACGCACAGGGCAATCGCCTTTCGGCAAGTGATACCGGCATAGATGATCTGGCTACGGTATCCTTTACCGCCTCCCAAGATAACCGAGATAATATTTTTAATCCTACCCAAGGTTCCTTACTCAGTTTGAGTACAGAACAATCTGTACCAGTTGGTCAAGGTAATATTTCCATGAATCGCCTCAAAGCCAACTACACTCAGTACGTGCCAGTCAAGTTATTTAACAGTAATAATACACAGCCACAAGTATTCGCTGTCAACTTTCAAGCTGGTACAGTCATTGGTGATTTACCACCTTATGAAAGTTTTAATTTGGGTGGTTCTAACTCAGTCCGGGGTTACGATGGCGGAGAAGTTGGTAGTGGTCGCAGTTATGTATTAGCTACCGCCGAATATCGCTTCCCCATTGTGCCAGTATTGGGGGGTGTAGTATTTGCCGATTTTGCCACAGACTTAGGTTCTGGTGATACCGTATTGGGAGATCCCGCCGGCGTGCGGGGCAAACCCGGTCAAGGTTTTGGTTATGGCGCTGGAGTCCGGATTGACTCACCTCTGGGCTTAATCCGGGCTGATTATGGCATTAATGACCAGGGAGAAAGCAAAGTGCATTTAGGTATTGGTCAGCGATTTTAAATGGTTTTCGTCGCGGCGAACAGTCTTTGATTCCTACTGTATGATCAAAAAGATAAAACTGTTACTATAATCAAGAGGTTTTCCATTTCGGAAGTTTAAAAATCAAGATCCCGGAAAAATTGGTGATTTGGAATTGCCGGCAGACTCAAGAATCAGTCATATTTGCTTACTCAGCACTCAGCATTCAGCACTTCCTATGTTAGCAGGCACAACTTTGCAGGATGGCAAATATACCCTGATCCAAGAAATAGGGCGTGGTGGCTTTGGCATTACGTTTAAGGCTACTCATAACTACTTGGGTCAGGAGGTAGTTATGAAAACTATCAATGAAAAACTGCGCCAACATCCTGATTTTGCCAAGTTCGAGCGGCAATTCCAAGATGAAGCCAGAAGATTGGCTACTTGTATCCATCCTTATATTGTCCGGGTCAGTGACTTTTTTGTCGAAGAAGGTCTGCCGTACATGGTGATGGAATACATTCGTGGCGATACCTTGGGAAACGCTTTTGTATTGCCAGCCATCCCCTTAGCAGAAGCCACAGCCATTCATTACATCCGTCAAATTGGGTCAGCATTACAGGTAGTACATAATAATGGTTTGCTGCACCGGGATGTGAAACCAGATAATATTATCCTCCGTGAAGGAACTCAGGAAGTAGTGCTGATTGATTTTGGCATTGCCCGCGAATTTAATAATGGTGTTAGGCAAACTCATACTGGCATGGTTTCTGAGGGCTATTCTCCCCTGGAACAGTATTTGACCCAAGCACAGCGCACACCCGCTACAGATGTTTATGGTTTGGCAGCAACTTTGTATGCTTTGTTGACAGCACAAGTTCCCTTACCCGCATTATTGCGCGATCGCGAAAAAATGCCCACGCCCCGCGAACTGCAACCCCACCTGAGTGCAGCAGTGAATGAAGCAGTCATGCGTGGTATGGCTGTAGAATCTCAATTTCGTCCAGCAACAGTGGCCGAATGGTTGCAATTATTGCCAGGAAGTAGAATCAATACACCCGCCGCCGTTCCCACTCAGGCAGTGCCAACGATAGTTTTACCTGTCCAGCGGCCGGGAAAAAAAATTCCGCAACCAACTCCGATTAGTCGGCAAAAAAACTCCACAATGCCTCAGAAGCCGGGAATTTCTAAAATAGTTATCGGTATAATTGTCGCCTTTGTTGCTGGCACAGCAGGTTTTGGCATCACTAGCCTATTTTCTAATTCTCCGCCACAGTCAACTTCATCGCCTTTGTTTGAAAAGCCCACAATCGAGCCGGAACCAAAAAAACCATTAGCTGATTCGCCATCTTCATCTGAGGAAGATGAGAATAATCCCAGACGAAATCCTCGCACTTCTTCGCCGCGTAACTCTGCACCAGTCAGAACCCCCAGAGAACGCCAGCGGAATATTCCTGTGGCTCAAGATGATCAAACTCCAAATACCAGTAGCAGCAGTTCCACGGAAAACAAGCCACAACCTAGTTCTACTGAGGCAACTAGGGTTGAGCCGACACCCTCATTAGTAGAGAGGCTGCGAGAAGTCCGTTCAACTCGTGAGGCTTCACCCACGCCATCGGTTGAAAACACTTTACCCACTACTAACAAAGATGCCACTTCACCCCCACCTGTGAAGCCATCAAATCCGACAATCATCCCAACAGTGCCACTACCTACGGAAGTCAAACGCTCAGACCCTCCGACGGTAGTCGTCCCCACCGTGGAAAACAAGCCAAATCCATTAGTCCTGCCGAGCGATTAGTACCGCCGTCAAATCAAAAGTTGATTATATAGGCTTTTGAAAGACTTCAAATGGTGAAGCAGCGCTGCGAAAGGGTTTTCCTCACCAGGTGACTGGTGAACCCGTAAGGTTGTGTTATTCACCTCGTGCTGTACTAGTTCAAAAGATGGAAGAAAATAGAATTTGAAATTTATAAAATAACTGGAGCTATAGGAAATGTACATAATTTATGCCCCTGCTGGATTAGTTTATTAGGGATAGCAAATATGTACTTCACCTCAGCAACTTCCCGATAAAATCAGCCGCCCAAGCCTCAAAATACCCAAAAATTAGGTGATGAATTTCTGGAAACAGGCATTATTAAACCTCCGCTTGATCAAACTGCGACGGTTTTTAGGCTCATTCTTTTATCCCCTGCAACGGGATGCTTTAGAGCGTCAGTTCCAAAGTTTGCCCACTGTAGAGGTATTTACAGAAATCGGAAACATCCTTAGCTCTCTACCTACCCAAAGAGGTGGAAAATTCTACTTCCAGAATGTGGAATTGGAAATATGCTTTTTGAGTGCTGATTTAGTGCGGATTGATTGGCAACCTGGAGTGCTGCCGATTCCCTATGCGATAGCCGGAGGCGGGGCTTTGCCCATCGCTCAACCAGACTGGCCAGAGATAGCGGTAAAATTTCAGGAACTAGGCGATCGCTGGCTGATTTCCAGTGCAAGTCTCCAGGTGATTCTATCCGCCAATGGTAGTTTGGAATTACAAAATGCCCTTGGGCAAACAATCCGGGAAGAATTACCTCCCCAACCAAAAAGTTCTGGTTGGCTGCATCAGGCAAAATTGCGATCGCTTGAACATATTTACGGATTAGGAGAACGAGCTGCTCCTCTTAACCTCCGCACAACATCAGCCACCAGCAGTTACCAAATGTGGAACTATGATGCTGGCGGTAAGTATGGCCCAGGAACTGACCCACTTTACCTTTGTATTCCGGCTTATTTGGGTTTACATGACTCTGGCAGTTACTTCATTTTCTATGAAAATACTTATTACGCCACATTTAGCTTTAATGGTTATGCCGCAGCTGATTTTACAGGCGGAGCGCTGCGTTATTACTTCAGTGTTGGCACACCCGCCCAATTACTAGACCGTTACACAGAATTAACAGGTCGTCCAGCCTTACCACCGCTTTGGGGACTGGGGTATCATCAGTCACGCTGGGGGTATGAAACAGAAGCAGCAGTCCGAGAAGCTGCGGAAGGATTTATCACCCATGACCTACCCTTAAGTGCTATTCATCTAGATATTGATTGCCAAGATGGATTTCGGGCTTTTACGATTAACCCGGATCGCTTTCCCAAATTAGCTGATTTTAACCATGACTTGGTAGCCAGGGGAGTACATTTAATTGCGATCATCAATCCAGGAGTAAAAGCTGACCGCAACAGTGAATTGTTTGAGGAAGGTCGCGCCCAAGATGTATTTTGTAAACTTCCCAATGGCAAACTAGTGATTACTCCTGTCTGGCCTGGACTGTGCGCTTTTCCAGATTTCACGAACCCCCAAGCCCGCCACTGGTGGAGTCGCCAGTATGAATATCTGCTCGATTTAGGTTTTACTGGTTTCTGGCATGATATGAATGAGCCAGGCGTATTTGTCCTCTGGGGAGATCCCAGTTTACCGCAACACTCAACCCAGCATTTTCTCGAAGGCAGAGGTGGCGACCACAGAGAAGCTCATAATGTTTATGGATTACTCCAAGCTGAGGCTGCTTATGAAGCACTCAGTGAATATCAACCAGAACACCGCCCTTTCATTGTTTCACGGGCAGGTTGGGCAGGTTTACAACGCTACGCCTGGACTTGGACTGGAGATATTGAAACCAGTTGGACAGGGTTACGTCAAACCATTCCTACGGTACTGAATTTGGGTCTATCAGGGATTCCCTACAGTGGTGCAGATATTGGTGGATTTAAAGGTAATCCCAGCGCTGAACTGTATTTACGCTGGTTCCAAATGTCAACTTTTTTACCATTTTTTCGCACCCATTCTGCTAATAATGTCCAACCGCGTACACCCTGGGGTTTTGGTGAACCAACTCTGAGTATTGTCCGGGAATTCTTACAGCTGCGCTACAGTCTCCTGCCTTACTTATATACTCTAGCCTGGGAAGCTAACCAGAGAGGATATCCTCTCATGCGTCCATTGTTTTGGGCTGATAGTGCAGATCAGGATCTTTGGGATGTGGAAGATGCTTTTTTGTTGGGTGATGCCATGTTAGTGGCTGCCATTGTGGAGTCAGGCGCAACCTCTCGTGCAATCACGTTACCCAAAGGGTATTGGTATAATTTCTGGAATGATACCTTATTAGAGGGTGGCAAAACAGTGAATATGGCAGCACCCATTGAGCAGATACCTGTACTTGTCAAGGCGGGGAGTATTCTGCCAATGTCAGCAGGAGAAAAACTGATACTTCACATTTACGCACCTATGACTATAACTAGTGAAGGTCGGGTTTATAGTGATGCGGGAGATGGATATGGCCAATGGCGCTTAGATGAATTTTACCTCAAGCGCGATCGCGATATTCTCGAAATTACATGGCAACAGCAGGGAAATTATGCTTTTCCCTACAACATAGTTAAACTCCACTTTCACGGTGTGGAAATTGAACAAGCCTGGGTAGACACTCGAAAAGTTAATTTTCAGAACAATTGTTTAGAAGTTGAACAGTTTCAGCAAGTTCGCTTGCAGGGGAAAATGGCAGAATTATGAATTTTTACCCAGAGAAAAACAAGATCCACCTAAACATCTGACTGTTTGGTGGACTAGTTTTTGATATTTAGTGGATCCGAGCAGAGTCGAACTGCTGTCCAGACTGGGTATTTACCCCCCGCTCATTCACAGGTTTAGCCTATCTAATCCTCAAGGCGGGAATCGTTCATTATCCCGAACGTAGGATGCTCTGATTGAGTCTTAGCTAACAAGCTAACCAGAGAACACTTGTTAGAGCGTCCGTTGGGGGTTGGTCTCTAGTCCTTAACGGAGTCAAACCAGAGACGCTCGAACCTGTAAGAGGTTTTTAGGCAGCTGCTACTAGAGCAGGCTTACGAGCAAAGCTAACGATGTTATTCGCATTTACTTTTTGTTTTGAGCCTTTGATTTGCGAGAGGAGACTCACTCTCGACCTGAATCACAGAGTAGCGTTCGCCAACCTGTCGAAACCGTGACGGACCCATGATGTTCATATGTCCATTATAATACGCCCTTTGGGAAATGTGTTGAGAGCCAAAACATTTGCTCTGGAAAATTTGCGCCTTTTTGATCAAGCAAGTTGTTGGGGCGTGGTGGTACCATGCCCCAGGGGATGAGGATGAAAACTCTCTACTAATTTTCGTTCGCGACGACTTGGGGGAGTCCCATGCTGTAGTTAGTCACACGAGCCGAGAGATTGTAGCTGATTTCACCTTTTTGCAGGAGCGATCGCAGATAATGCTCCAAGTCTGATCCAATGCGGCGTAAGTTATAATCTGTGAGATCAGCGCCACTAGATGCTTCTACTAGTTGATCAAACAGGCGATAAACCTTTTGCAGTGCATCTTCGTTCCAATTGAATTCGTTGTCTGGATCAATATCCAACGTTAAGACCTGATTACTAGGAACCAGTTCGCCATCCCGGTCAATTTCTGCCGCGAAAATTCGGATATGCCGGGTTGTGGACTTGAGCAGCATTGGGTTGTCCATAAAAGGGTGTAAGGTTTGCTTGAATTACACTGAAATAATTGTAGACGTTATGCGTGGGCTTAAATGCCCGCTAATTACAAGCTGGGAGCGCAAACGTTTTCTTTTCTGCTTTAAATATCTATCACACTCAAAGCCGCAGTCATTATAGTGGAAAACTCCTTCTCTTCGTTACCGAGATTATTTTTGAGCCTCAGATAACTTTATGAAAGCATAATTGTCCAGTATTATTACTCATCAGGTCTATAAGACTGCCAGTTCCGGTACTCTCCCGGCATAGATGAGCTTGCCGTTTTGATCATCTTGATCACACTACGATTTTAGTTTTGCTTCATTTGTGGATCAGCCTCTGTGAAATTTTCCGGTTGAACAAAACATACATAAAGTAATTTTACGTAATTATGGTACAAGTACCTCTGGCTATAATAAAAGCCAAAATATCAGAAATTTAAGTTACGTATAAACACTACAAACTTAGTAGTAACTAAAACTATTATTAAATGAAAAATAAAGTTAATGTAAACAGCTTTAAAAAGCTTTAACAAGTTCTTACAGAAACTTTATTGTATAAGATATCAAAAACTGAATAATAGTTATGGTTTACCTAAAAGCACATCTGGCTCAGGAAGATCACGACTTAGCCCTGGAAACTGAGCTAAAAAAAAAGACAGGAGAGTGAATATAGAATACAACTGTTGTGGATGGAAGAAAGATTTTTAATTCCAGCACTGTAGATACAAAAGAAATATAAAAGATTTTGGCTGGGGATCTAGTTCCTCACTCTCACGACCACCAAGCAACCTAATCCTCAAAATTATGAACTCGAAAGCATTACCACGCCAAATAAATAATATCGAAGTAGGTGTTTATGAGTGCGAAATACATCTCAAATTCCGGTTAATTGAGGAAAAAAGTCTATTAGGCGATCGCGAACAACTGTTACAGGTGTTGCTAGACGCATTGACAGAAGGCTCTGATGAGTTTCTGGAGACGCTGCAAGCATCGGTGAAGGCGCAGGAAGTCTCTGAGTTCAAAGCCTCACCCCAAATGCGCCGCCAGTTGATGCGCTTACGTAATGCGGTTGACAATAATCAATAGTTAAAAAGCTAAAAATCTTAACCTGTAATTGACACAAAATCATTAACTGGGCATAGAATGATGAACTTTTTTACAGTTATTCCATTTGCCTATGTAGTTTGATTCAGGGTTGGCTTGTATAACTTTACTCCAAGGAGACAAGCTAAAATTTACCCTACTCTTTGAGAAGCCAAATTTAGCATCTATACACAGTAAGTCTCACCGTTTGCACTACGGAAATTATTCAGTGTCTACTCATATACTCATACCTGATTTTCAAAGCAGGTAACAGTTTTTGAAGATGCACATTTTAGTACAAGTGCTTTAACCAGGGTTTGGCTTCGTTTTGCCGAAATATGAGGTAGTACCGCTACTTTTGAAGTTAAAAGTTAAACAAATAAATCTTTGATACTTCCAAATGTCCAGGAAATAAAGATTAGCTCATATTTTGAGCGATGTTTGTGATTTTATGTCCTATTTTTGCAGGTTATACCCTGATTTTGTCCTTTAAAAAAGCAGTCAAAATTTTCCTGTAGAGCGGGCAAAATACCCGCTCATCGACAAGGAAGTACAGGAAACCCATCTGACAGAATGGGGTCATTTATTTTCTGGTGTTCGCCTACTCACCGCGCTTTGTGGAAGTCACAATTTTGGCGGAAGTTTTCAATTGTTTGGCATCTTGAACAAATGACTTCGTACTGAAACAGTCGCGGCTACGCTAAAAGTAGTTAAGTTTCTACTTAGCAAGACCGTGTTCCAATGCAAAACGAACTAACTCAGTGCGACTATTCGTGCCAGTTTTACTAAACAAACGGCTGACGTATTTTTCGACGTTACGGACACTGGTTTCTAAACGTCTGGCGATTTCTTTGTTCATTAACCCTTCAGCTACGAGATTTAAAACACTTTGCTCTCTGGGAGTTAAGTCAATTTTAAACGGGGCTGGGGATTGAGAGATTGCACTTCTTTGAGTTAACAAAGCTTTAATTTGAGCAATTTGATTAGCTAGTTCAGCTATGTCAATGGTTTCGCCCTCTTCACCAGTGCTTGTAGCTTTAGTGAGTTTGCGAGACAGTAAATTTTCAACTATTGCCACTAACTCGTCTGGATCGAAAGGCTTAGGTAGGTACGCATCGACACCGGCTTGGTAGCCTTGAATGCGATCGCCTGTCATCCCTTTAGCAGTTAAAAATACAACTGGGAGTGTTTGAAAACGGGGGTCTTCTCGCAGTTGTTTGAGGAACTGATAGCCATCCATTTGGGGCATCATCACATCAGAAATCACTAAATCAGGTGTATTCTGCTGCATCCAATCCCAACCTTCACGGGCGTTACTGGCAACTTGAACGCTGAAACCGCTTTCTTGTAAGTAGTCTTTCACGGCTTCCCGCAATCCCGGTTCATCATCTACCAGTAACAATTGTGCTGACATTTAAGTTTCCCTGTGTTTACTTTTTTCCAATTTAGCGAAAGTTGGTAGGTATTGCGTTAAATTCACTCAACAGAAATCACAGCTATGGTCTACTGTTTCCACCAGGAATGAAATTGATCACTGTTAAAGCCAGTCAATATTTTTGGCATTATCTGGCAATTTAGCATCTCTTTGTCCGGCAAAACGCGCTCTAGCAGTGAACAAACCCAGGGGAGTATTTAATAAGTCTACAAGAGTGGCTTTACCTGCGATCGCCTGCAAAATATCCCTTGGTAGTTCCTTCAATAACCAACGCGCCAAACGATAACTGTAATCTTTGGCTGTCATCTCTGGCATTAAATTTACACCGTGCAGTTCATGTAGATAGCGATTAGAGCGGCCGTAGCGTCGCCATTGACTTTCTAATTCCGGGAATGTGGCGCGGTGGCGGTGCTGGATAATGGCATCTGGGGCAAATTCTAAACGCCCGATATCTGACCGCAGAATCCGCCAACAAATATCGGCATCGCCACCAGTGGTCAGATATGGTCGAAATAGACCGACTTTTTCTAAAGCCATGCGGCGAATTGCTAAATTAGCGGTTTGACCGTAAGGACAAAAGGAATTAGCCAGAGTATGCTTCTGGGATAAAGTTTCTTGATGTTCTGCGTGTTGTTCGAGGATGGTGTCGCCAGGTAGCGCGGCAATTTCACCAGCTACAATCACCACATTTGGCTCACTAAAAGGCTGGATTAACGAGTGTAGCCATTGTGGTTGCGGATGACAATCAGCATCCGTAAAAGCGATAATTTCGCCCACAGCAGCGCGAATTCCAGTATTTCGGGCAGCGTAAGAGCTTTGAATTTGGTTTTCGCTCAAAACATGAATAACAGGGGAATTTTCCGCAGCAGCTTTCAATAGAGTAAAAGTGCGATCGCTGCTGTTATTATCCACCAGTAAATACTCTACCCGGTTTTCAGGGTAAGTTTGCGATCGCAGACAATTGACTAACTCTGTTACATCTGCCTCACCGTTATAAATAGGAACAACCACTGATACCATTGGCAAAAAGCTGTTGGCAGTGGTTGGATCAACTGGCTGATTCATAAAATATGAGATTTATAGGAATGGGATACTAACTATTACAGCCCAGCGTCAGTGGCACAACTATCTTAAATCAATGAAAAGTCTATATAATCAGCTTTTTGATTTTTGACTTTTGACTTTTGACTTTTGACTTCACGGCGGTACTAGTATTCCCAGTCCCAAATCCTCCTATCTAAAATTTTAAATCTCTAGCACCAGCACTGACTGGTTGGTTAGTTTGGCTAGCTGGAGGTTGCGCGAAGTTCCTACTTGATAGTGCGGCGATCGCTCTAGCATATTGCGGATCGTTTCGAGTGCCAACTAAATTCGGATTAGTCGCCAGCTGACGCTCTTGTGCTGCTGTCAAGTCGAGCTTGATATCTGGGACAATCCCTTTTTTATTAATATCTGTGCCATCGGGGGTGTAGTAGTGGGCAATGGTAACTGCCAAACCTGAACCATCGGCGAGTTCATGAACAGACTGCACCAGTGCTTTGCCAAAAGTGTTACTACCAATCACTACGGCTCGGTTATTATCCTTCAGCGCTCCGGTGAGGATTTCACTAGCACTAGCCGAATTGCCATCTACTAGTATTGCCAAAGGTCGTTGAGTCAGAGCGGTACGATTGGCGTTAGTCACCTCACTACCTCCTGTACGGTTAACTGTGCGGACAATGCTGCCATTATCCAACCACATCCGAGCAATTTCAATGCTGGAATTTAATAACCCGCCAGGATTCCCGCGCAAATCTAAAACAAAAGCATCGGCTTGTTGAGTGTTTAAATCTCGAATAGCTCGGCGCATTTGATCGGATGCATGGCCGCTAAACTCCCGCAATCGAATATAGCCAACGCGACGATTTCCTTCTTGCTTGAGGGTATAAAGTACTGTTGGGACTTCAATTGTTGCCCTTGTCAGTCGCAAATCAAAACTACTCCGCCCAGTTCTTCCTAATTGCAGCGTGATCGGAGTACCAACTTTACCGCGAATTAACGCAGAGGCCTCTTCCACTGCCATTTTTTGAGTAGATTTGCCATCAATTGCCAAAATCTCATCGCCTGCTTTGATCCCACCTTTGAGTGCGGGAGAATTTTCTATAGCTTCCACAACAGTCAGGCGCTTGGTTTGCTCATTCATTTCCATGCGAATGCCAATTCCTGAGACTTCGCCGGATGTTTGGCTGGTGAGAGTTTGATATTGTTTGGGGTCCATAAATCGCGTATAAGGATCACCCAGTTTTTGCAAAGCTTCGCGAATTGCCACATAAGCTTGTTCATTAGAAGCATATTCTTTGCTTAACAAGCTCTGCCTAGTGGCTAGCCAATCTTGTTGATTAAAACTGCCATCAACATACTCACGATTTACCAATTGCCATACTTGGTCAACTAACGTTTTCGGGCTATCTTGTAAGGCGGCAAGTACGCAGCGAGTCCAAGCAGAGCCAAATACAGATACAGTGGCGGTCGTGGCGATCGCTCCACCAATCAAGACTACTTGGAGCGGCGAGTAACGTTTCGCAGATTGGTTCATGTATATCAGTGGAATATAGTTTTATTGTTGACAGTTTAGCAATCAGGACATTTGGGAATTTTTCAGTTATTATTTAATCTTCACTTATGTTCCCCGCATCATTATTCTCCTGATAGTTTATTAAGGATGATTGCTATGACGATTAGCTTTTTTAGTAGTCTAATATGTCACTATGAAGTTGCAGTAACGTTACTGTGACTTTATTATGACAATTTTATAGATATCAGCTTTACACCCTATATTATTTTTATAAGATAGCACTTCGCCGACTTAATTGTAGGATTTATCGATATTATTTAACCAAGCTTTTATTACCTATGTCATGAGACATAAATTTACAAAAACCTCGTCGATTTCTCCCTGGAGAAAATTCCGTAAACAGTGGCAATTGCTACAAAAAATAGCTTGTGGGTTATGCCTGGTATTTGGTGGTTGGCTAATTTTTACCACTATAACTCTAGTTTGGGCATCGTCTGTGCCAGTAGATGCCTTTTTTGTGCTGGGTGGTAGTATTCGCCGAGAAATTTATGTTACCCAAATCACAGAAAAATATCCACAAATTCCCGTTTTAATTTCCAGTGGTTCCGAACCGCCCTGTATCTGGCTAATTTTTCAGAGGGAAGCGGCAGAGTTACAAAACGTTTGGTTAGAAAATTGTGCCAATTCAACTTTTGAGAATTTTTACTATGGGATTCCCATTTTGCGGCAATGGAAAGTACATAAGGTCAAACTGATTACTTCACCCACTCACCTACCCAGAGCTAAATGGATGGCACAGATTCTCTTCGGCGCTCATGGCATTTGGGTTGAGCCAGATATCGTTTCAGAGCAAGGCATTCCGGGTAATTATGAATCAGGGTGGAAAACTGGCTTAGATATTATCCGCAGCTTATTCTGGGCAGTATTGAGTCACATTATGCAGCCACAATGCTCAAATGTCACAAGACTGGCTGAGGTAGATATGCAAGCTTGGCAGAGTCGAGGTTTTCAGTGTGAACGTCAGGGGGGTGTAGGAAGTAGAGATGAGGGAAGACAGGGTAAACCGTTCTGAATCACAACCAAAGTTAAGAACCGACAAAAAAAGCGGCCTTTATCCTGTTGTTGATTGAGATACAGCACTTCCTGCTGCTATGAGGTACAAATACTCGCGATGCTATTAAGACAGATAAAGGGTCATCCGATGAATTGGTTTACCTCGTAACTCCGGGAAGTGCTGTAATGGGTTTTCCTCCTCAAACAAGATTCGTCGAACTTAGCTAAACAAGAAATTCGCACCCAACAGATTGACATTCACATCAGTCGCAATCAAGTCAGATGTGCCGGATAATGTCATTAATAACTGACCATTTCCAAAACCAGCGTTACCAGTAGTACCAAACTTAGCGAAAATCGCCTTTTCATCTCTAGGGGTATCTATCTGATTGACTTCTGGGAGCGCTTTACTTCCCGCTTCTGGTGTGGGAGTGGTCAGAAAAGTATCTGATAGATTGATTTTATTTGTGTTGGTAAGCTTACCGATTAGACCGACATAAGATATGCGATCGCTCTTGTTATCTCTGCTATCCAGATTACTATTACTATTATGTAGCAAAATTGACTCAACGTTCCAGGTTGTGATTAGTGACTGATAATTCTGTAAATTATCTAATTTCAGTGGTGTATTACCTAAATATAAAGATTCTGGAGAACCGTGAGAAATTATATGTAAGTAGGACTTACGCACTGTACAAAATAATTATCTTGTGTATCAACGTAAATACGTTGTTTCAGGCTTTTATCAATCTCCCTTGATTGGGTGCGATCGCCAAAATATCATTGAAAAATCTCGCTATAAGCCTTGAAAACTATATTTGCTATTTTGGCTTTTCTGTCAATGCGTAAGTCCTAGTAAGTTGGTAATTTGAGAATTTTGTTGTAAGACTTCGGTAATTTCTGCAATCCCGTCTCGGTTTGGGGAAAGAACAAATGTTTTCACTCCCTCTAGTACTCCGTCTTGTAAAGAGGGGATAAACCTTTTTTAACTCCGCCCTCAAATTTTTGGTATTACGGGCTGCTGCTGCGTTTTCTATGCACCCACCTATACCTAATGTCGTCAGACTCTCCTTTGCGATCGCAGCGCTGAAGATATCGCAATCCAAAACACTCCAAAATCAAAGGGTGGGCAAACATTTGCCCACCCAACAAACTTAAACAGAGATAAAGTCGTTCTGAGTCAAGGTAGTAGTATTAACCCCAGCCAGTATCGCTAAAGTTTGATTACCTAAACGAATCTCATTACCAGAGAAAGACAACTGATTGAAACTCAAGCCAGACAAGCCGATTTTATCGCCCTGACCTAAACTAAAGTCGTTGATTCTATCCCGACCTCCGCCTGTCTCCAACACGAAGATATCGCTACCAACATCGCCCAAAAGTAAATCATCTCCTAGTCCGCCAACCAGTAAATCATTACCTATGCCGCCAAAAAGTGAATCATTCCCGTCATCACCATAGAGAATATCATTCCCGTTAGTGCCATAGAGAATATCATTCCCGTTACCGCCATAGAGAATGTCATCTCCTTGGTTACCGTTGAGGGTATCATTCCCGTCACCGCCAACCATTAAATCTCTACCGTCACCGCCAACCATTAAATCTCTACCGTCACCGCCATAGAGTTCGTCATCTCCGTTACCACCGTTGAGGACATCATCTCCCTGATTACCGTTGAGAATATCATTCCCGTCACCGCCATAGAGGATGTCATTACCGTTATCGCCATAGAGGATATCGTTACCAGCATTGGCATAGAGTGTGTCATTACCATTACGACCTGCAAGGATGTCGTTACCAGCGCCGCCAAAAAGGACATCATCACCGTCACCGCCATCGATAACGGGTATTACCGTCAAATCAAACGTGTCGCTAACACTAGCATTGCTGCTGTCAGTTGCGGTAACTATGATGCTAATTGTGCCGTTATTTGGGTCATCGGGAGTACCGCTAAAGGTGCGGGTATTGGAGTCGAAGGTTAACCAGGTAGGTAGAGGGTTGCCGTTAGCGAGGGTGGCATTGTAAGTTAAACTGTCACCAGCATCGACATCAGTAAAGGTATTAGCAGGAACGGTAAAGCTGAAGAAATCATCTTCTTGAGTTGTTTGATTGGCAATGATATTTGCCACAGTTGGCGCATCATTAACAGCTGTTACCGCAAAGGTGTTGCTTTGTCCAGTCAAAGTGGCTGTACCATCAGTGACATCGTAGGTGAGGGTGACAGAACCATTAAAGTCGGCGTTGGGAGTGAAGGTATAAGTCCCGTTATTGTTGTTAACCAATGTGCCGTTATTAGCAGTTAAGTTAGCAACGGTAAGAATATCACCATCCACATCACTGAAACCTGCTAATAAATCCGCCTGATTAATAATAATGGCAGTATCTTCGGGGGTGTTGCTGAGAGTTGCTGTGGGTGAACCTACAGGAGCATCATTAACAGGAGTGACAGCAAAGGTGTTGCTTTGTCCATTCAAAGTGGCTGTACCATCAGTGACATCGTAGGTGAGGGTGACAGAACCATTAAAGTCGGCGTTGGGAGTGAAGGTATAAGTCCCGTTATTGTTGTTAACCAATGTGCCGTTATTAGCAGTTAAGTT
>NZ_CAWQOY010000120.1:0-45243 GCF_963896525.1 Nodularia sp. LEGE 04288 | reverse complement strand
GTTTTTTAGTCAGCACTCAGCACTACTTACTGGGTTGGGATATGCGGGCTTCAATATCTTCCAAGGTTTGTAACAGTAAACGCTTGGCCTGTAATTTCCAACCCCACTTTTGAATTCTGAAAGCGGCGACAGTCCCCACCCCACCTACTAATAAAAGCACGGGCTGATTCAAGGAAATTCCGAATAATAACCCCAATCCGGCAATTCCCCAAAATGGTAAAGCTGCGGCTTGCCTTTGTTCTTCGATAATATTAGTAATTATACTAGGCTTCATAGTAGCTAATAATTCAGATTTGACTTGCCGTTGTTCTGCGAGGGATACAGATAAACCGATTTTACGGCGCATTTTTTCAATTTTGCGGGCATCACTACTGTATTCAGTTAGCTCATCTTCTGCCATTTGTAGTAGTCGTTCTAATTGCGCCATTTTGCACTAAATTTAGGGGTCTGATATCGCTATTATCTAAGAAAATGTTAAATTTTCCTAACTATAATCTTGCATCTGATCGCACGATCCCAAATCTTAAATCTAGAATTAAACATAGGGACAATATCCTAGCAATCAAAAACTGACAACCAGAGCGTCTACTTGAGAGGTAATACAGATGGTTACGGTATCTCAAAGCACATTGATTCAATCTGACAAAGAGCGATCGCTGATTCTCTGGTTTGATGAGGTTGGTATTGCTGATATACCGCTAGTTGGGGGTAAAAATGCCTCACTAGGGGAAATGATTCAAGAACTGACACCTCAAGGCGTTAACGTTCCCACAGGATTTGCTACGACTGCATATGCTTATCGGTATTTCATTGAGTCGGCTGGGTTAGAAGCCAAGTTACGCGAACTCTTTGCGGATTTAGATGTTGAGGATGTCAAAAATTTGCGGGTACGGGGAAAACAAGCGCGATCGCTACTGATGCATACACGGTTTCCTGTAGACTTAAGAGATGCGATCGCCACAGCATATCTGAAACTCTGCGAACAATACAATCCAGATACAGATGTCGCCGTCCGTTCCAGCGCCACAGCCGAAGACCTCCCCGATGCTAGTTTTGCCGGACAGCAAGAAAGTTACTTAAATGTTGTCAGTGTCGAAGGAGTTTTAGCAGCTTGTCATCGCTGCTTTGCTTCCATATTCACCGACCGCGCCATTTCCTATCGCCACACCAAAGGATTTGATCACTTTAGCATTGCCCTGGCCGTCGGTGTCCAAAAAATGGTGCGTTCTGACTTAGCCACCTCTGGAGTCATGTTTTCCATTGATACTGAAACTGGCTTTAAAGATGCAGCACTAATTACAGCCGCCTACGGTTTAGGCGAAAACGTAGTTCAGGGAACCGTTAACCCAGATGAATACTATGTTTTCAAGCCGACCTTAAAAGCAGGTTTCCGCCCGATTATCGATAAAAAATTGGGCAGCAAAGAACTAAAAATGATCTATGATGATGGCTCAAAATTCACAAAAAATGTCGCCGTCTCCAGCATAGAACAAAGTAAATTTGCTCTGAGTGATGCAGAAATTTTACAACTCGCACATTGGGCTTGTTTAATAGAAGATCATTATTCCCAAACCCACGGTAATTACTCCCCAATGGATATCGAGTGGGCAAAAGACGGAATTACAAATCAACTTTTTGTTGTCCAAGCGCGTCCCGAAACAGTCCAGTCGCAGAAAATAGGGAACGTCTTGCGGAGTTATCATTTCGTTAAAACAGATAAGGAAGCAAAATTCCCCCAATCCCTAGTCACCGGTCGGGCGGTGGGAGAAGCCATTAGTCAAGGTAAAGTACATCTAATTTTAGATGTGAATAAAATCGACCAATTCCAAGCCGGCGATGTCTTAGTAACAGAGAGAACAGACCCCGACTGGGAACCGATCATGAAACGCGCCAGTGCAATTGTGACAAACTCCGGGGGGCGCACCTGTCATGCGGCGATTATTGCGCGAGAATTGGGAGTCCCCGCAATTGTCGGGTCTAGCAATGCGACAGCAGTCTTAAAAACTGGTCAAGAGGTGACGATTTCTTGCGCCGAAGGAGATGAAGGCAAAGTTTATCCTGGCTTATTACCCTTTGAAATCAAAGAAGTTCTCCTAGAAAACTTAACCCGCACCCGTACCCAAATTTTAATGAATGTGGGTAATCCCCAAGAAGCATTGAGTTTATCAGCAATTCCCAATGATGGCGTAGGTTTAGCCCGCACAGAATTTATTATCGCCAACCAAATTCAAATTCATCCTATGGCTTTGATTCACTATGACAAGTTAGAAGATGTATTTGTCAAAACCAAAATTAATCAAATCACTGCCCTTTACGATGACAAACCCCAGTATTTTGTTGATAAATTAGCCCAAGGTATTGGGAGAATTGCGGCGGCTTTTTATCCTAAGCCAGTGATTGTGAGAATGTCAGATTTCAAAAGTAATGAATATGCCAACCTTTTAGGTGGTCAGCAATTTGAACCCAAAGAAGAAAACCCCATGCTGGGTTGGCGTGGCGCAGCCCGTTACTATGATCAAGGATATAAAGAAGCTTTTGCCCTAGAGTGTGAATCTATCAAACGAGTTCGGGACGAAATGGGTTTGACTAACGTTATCCCCATGATTCCCTTTTGTCGTACTCCCGATGAAGGGCGGATGGTATTGGCAGAAATGGCAAAAAATGATTTAAAACAGGGTGTTAACGACTTGCAAGTCTATGTGATGTGCGAGTTACCCAATAATGTAATTATGGCTGACGAGTTTGCCGAGATTTTTGATGGTTTCTCCATTGGTTCCAATGACTTAACTCAGCTAACATTAGGCATAGATAGAGATTCAGCCTTGGTAGCGAAGTTATTTGATGAACGCAGTCAGGGTGTGAAGCGCATGGTGAAAATGGCCATAGAAGCTGCGAAAAGAAATCACCGCAAAATCGGTATTTGTGGACAAGCACCCAGCGATTACCCCGAATTTGCCCAATTTTTAGTAGAACAGGGAATTGATTCCATCAGTCTAAATCCAGATTCGGTGTTAAAAACGATGCTGGAAATTGCCAAAGTGGAGCAAAATATCTAGAAAAATATCTATAGGACTCCTGTCTGATTGCTGAACAAGATTTTGGATAAAATCCTGAAAAAACGGGCTTTTCCGTCTGAGTATGTTTTCAAATATCAAATAGGATTCCTATAGCCGTAGTCATATCGGTATAGCTATGGCTGATTTATCTCGGTGTGATCCGGTCATCAAGAGTATCAAGGTCGTAAATAACTCTGGGGTATCGAAGGACTTCCACCTTCTGTCTGAACCCTGGTAGCAGACTATCGAATTGATCCAATAATGAGGTAATGGGAATCTCAGATCCTAGTCCCAATGCACCCCCTCTGAGCTTCTCGCTTTCTTCATCCATTATTTCCCGCCACAGTGACTCTTCAGGTTGGCGTTCGACAGAAATTTGATTTGACTTCATTGAAGTTCGTCTCCCGTTATGGTGCTGACAACAGCATTTAAGCATATTTGTTCAATGTAAAACCCGCCAGCAAGTCCCATTGGGTCAGTAAGTTGCTGGCGGGACGCAATATTAACCACAAATTGCACTAGAAATCTCTCCGTAGTCTGACTTTTCCGGTGCTGTGCCAGTACCAACCACAGTACGATCCCTATGGCTGTGCTATGCACTCTATGCTCTCTCTATTGGCTATTGCTCAATAATGTTCTCAGTTTGTTCACTAAAAATGGTCTCACCATTTTCCACAATAGTGGTCTCAGTCCTCTCTATAGAGATGATCTGATTACCGGGAGTAATCATATTCTGAACTCCTACCTCTCTGACTCGCGCAGTAATTTGACTGACTAAGCCTAACAGTAAATTGCGAATGTTATTTCTGTTAAATAGTAAAAATCCAAATCCAGCCCGTACCTTCTCGCTTTCTTGATCAGTTAATTCTCTCCACAGCGACTCTTGAGGCTGGCGTTCGACAGAAATTTGATTTGACTTCATTTAAGTAGACTCCCATTATGGTGCTGACAACAACATTTAAGCATATTTATTATTTGAATAGGAGAAAATTTACTTATATTGTTTGTAAATATTATTCTCTGTATAAAGAAAGAAATCACCGTGGTCTCGGACGCACTTACTGATTAAGCCTGAATATTAGAGATTCAATCAGCCCTAGCGTCCTACCTCAAGAGCGAAGAAATATCCTTGTATTCTCCAACACAGGGAAGAAGAATGCGGCAACGATTACAGGTATAGCCTACACTGTAGCCTATGGCAGGAGAACAAAAAACGAGGAGCGATGGGCAAAACCGCGCTGTAGGCGATCGCATTTAATATTAAATAAAGTTAGATATTCCCAAATAAATTACTAATGACTACAACAACAACTCCACCGAAACGATTAGACCCTGAATTGTGGCAGAAATTTGTGAAGGTTGCCAAACCCTACTGGTTTTCTGAAAAAAAATGGCAAGCTAGGGGATTACTCGGACTTTTGCTACTCTTGGCATTAGCCGTTAATGCGATTAATGTGGGTATTAGCTTTATTTTCCGTAATATTGATACTTCTCTGGCAGAATTTCCCCAAACTAAGGATGCGTCAGTCTTTTGGCGCTTTATCTTCATTTATGCTGGGTTGTTAGTCATTGGTACTCCCATTGTGGTCATGTATGGTTATCTGCAAGACAAATTGGGATTGCAATGGCGAGAGTGGTTGACAAACCATTTTCTCGATAAATATTTCCAAAATCGTGCTTATTACCAGATTAATTTTAATCAAAAAATTGATAACCCAGACCAACGAATTGCTGAAGATATCAGGTCATTTACTCGCACCAGTTTATCTTTTACACTGCTGATTCTGACATCAATTATTACTTTAATCTCCTTCACTGGAGTTTTATTGTCTATTTCAGTTTCTTTATCAGTGGCGCTGGTAATCTATGCATTTCTGGGGACATTCGTCACAGCTTGGATTGGTCAGCGATTAATTAGCATTAACTATAATCAACTCAAACGAGAAGCTGATTTTCGTTATGGACTCATTCATGTGCGAGATAATGCCGAATCTATTGCTTTTTATCAAGGTGAAACAGAAGAAATCCTTCAGCTAAAACAGCGTTTTCTCCGAGCAATTGTCAACTTTGATTTATTGATAAATTGGCAACGTAACTTAGGTTTTTTTACGACTAGCTATAACTATTTTGTTTCCGCACTACCTTACTTGGTGATTGCACCGATTTACTTCGCCGGTCAGACTGATTTTGGCACATTTACCCAAGCGGCGATCGCCTTCAGTCAAATTTTTAGTGCTTTATCTGTGGTGGTGGGTCAATTTGAAAGCTTAACGGCTTTTGCAGCCGGGATTGAACGGATGGGCGACTTAGCCGAGGTTCTGGAAACAACAGACCAAAAACAGCCAGGAATGAGGACTATTGATGTCACAGAAGCTTCTGAGATTGAATTGCGTAGCGTCACTTTATTGACTCCCAACTACGAACGCACCTTGATCAGTGATTTACCCTTCAGCTTACAGCCAGGAGAGGGTTTAGTAATTGTGGGGAACAGTGGTAGTGGTAAGAGTTCTTTATTAAGAGCGATCGCCGGATTATGGAATGCGGGTACTGGTCAAATTCTCCGCCCTCCTTTGTCAGAAATGATGTTTTTACCCCAACGTCCTTATATGGTATTGGGTTCGCTGCGGAGTCAGTTACTCTACCCCAATCCTGACAATGATATTCTCGAAAGCAAAATGCGCCATGTCTTAGAAGAGGTAAACTTGGCAGAGTTACCAGAACGAGTTGGTGGCTTTGATGTCGAGTTAGACTGGGCAAATGTCCTGTCTTTAGGCGAACAACAGCGCTTGGCTTTTGCGCGACTCCTGCTGAGTATGCCTAGCTATGTCATCCTCGATGAAGCTACCAGTGCGCTGGATTTAGCTAATGAAAAGAATCTGTATCAACAACTGAAAGCCAAAGAAACTACATTAATTAGTGTGGGACATCGCCCCAGTTTGTTGCAGTACCATGAGTACGTGTTAGAACTCGATGGTAGCTCTAATTGGCGGTTGTTACCAATGGAGGAATACACTGTTAATTTGAATGCTTTTAGCTAATTTTACCCCATAAGTGCGGAGAAAGCTATGCTTGAGTATCAACTTGTTGATTCTGTAACTGTTGGACGACTTCCACAGATAAACCAGTGATTCGAGCGATCGCTTCAATAGCCATCCCTTCTGCTAGCAAATTGATGGCAATTTGCTCTGCTTTCTCCTGACTACCTTCCTGTTTACCTTCCTGTCTACCTTCTTCCAAACCTTCAGTTTTAATCAATTGATAAATCACTGACTCGCGCATAATATCCTTCCTTAGTAAGCGTTGAATCACATCTTGTTTCAATACTAACCCAGCTAAAACTGCTGTGGATGCTGCCAGATTACTTTGCATTCGCCGGTCGGCAATATTATTAATTTCATCGGCCACGGATTGCAATGTATTGGTTTGATTATTCGTATTACTCAATACCGCAAATGGTAGTAAACCCGGTGTTCTCAAAAATACCTCCGTAGGTTCTTCCCACAAGCGAATCACCGTAAATTCATGGTGTAAACCATCAATACTAAATGTATTTTTATACACTTCTTCTGATTTTGTTTCAGAAAGATAAATTACTACTTGACGCATTCGTTTTTGGGGAAAGCGCCGATACACTCGTAGGCGATAGTCAGCCATACGAAAGGGAATAGACGCATCAGGCTGGGTTTGGAATTCCAGATGTAGAACCACTTCATCTGATTGCAGTAGTATCAAAGCGTCTGCACGAATCGGTTCTAAAGATAATTCCTTGGGACTTAACTCAGTCAATTCTATAGGTGTTCCCAGTAGCCATGTAGCCAAGTCGGTAGAAAATGTTTCCGCGATGAACTTACAGATGTTGTCAAACATGAAAAAATTCTATCACCTAAACTTCCAGTCAGGTAAACAAACAAGTATTATGGACTCGAAATGCTCTTCCACTAGATAAGTAGGTCGGCGTAAATAATTATTGTTGGAATAAGGCAGGGGGCAGGGAGCAGGGGGAGAAAGAGTTTTAGCCTTATTTACTTTTCTTCACATAGTTTGGTTTTATCGCACCGACTTACTTACACCGGAAATAATCAAAGGAAGCGAGACTCTTGACAAATGACTAAAAAGTGGTTCCAAATTGGGCTATTAAGTATCTTTCTCCTCTCGCTAGGCTTACGGTTTTGGGGATTAGAGCGATTTAATACTCTAGTATTTGATGAAGTTTATTTTGCCAAATTTGGTAATAACTATCTGACCCAGACACCATTTTTTAATGCCCATCCGCCCCTGAGTCAATATATCATTGGCATTGGGATGTGGATTGGTAGTCATCTGCCTTTTGGGCAAGATACAGTCAATGAGCTAACAGGTTCCGTGCGATCGCCTTGGAGTTATCGTTGGTTAAATGCCCTGACTGGCTCATTTATTCCTTTAATTGTCGCTGCTATTGCCTATCAATTAAGTCGCCGCCATCGTTTTGCTTTACTGGCAGGTTTATTTACAGCTTGTGACGGTTTCTTGCTAGTTGAATCTCGTTATGCTTTAAATAATATTTATATTGTCATCTTCGGTTTATTAGGGCAATGGTTTTTACTCCTAGCATTGAATAACCAAAATCAACAACGTTCTTGGTGGTTAGTTCTGGCTGGCATCAGTTTTGGTGCATCAGCTGCCACTAAATGGAATGGTTTATGGTTTTTGTTAGGTGCTGATTTTATTTGGGTAGCAGCGTATCTACTTCGGGGAATCCAATCTTTTCCTCATACCCCAATTCGGCTGACATCTCCGGCAACAGTCATCAGACAAAGCCAGATTTTTTTGAGAGAATGGTATCGTAAATGGATTGATATCAATAAAATATCCCCAGAAATTGCAGTTCAGACACCACTACAAAATCTGACCCAAATCAATATTTGGCAAATGCTATTTTATCTGGGAATTATTCCAGCAATAGTCTACAGCATCATCTGGATTCCTCATCTCCAGCTAGATAAAAGATATGGATTTATCGCAGTACATCAGAAAATTTTGAATTTTCACCTCCAGATGGGGGGAAACAGTGCCGATGTCCATCCTTACTGTGCCGCATGGTATAAATGGCCATTAATGACTCGACCAATGGCCTATTATTACCAAACGGCTGAGAGTGTTAATCAACCATTGTCTAGATTGCAGCCACCTTTACCCCCTGGAACAGGAAAAGTTATTTATGATGTCCACGCAATGGGCAATCCTGTTTTGTGGTGGTTTGGTGTCGCTGCTCTTTTATTTTTAGCCGCCATGCTGGTATTACAGGTGGTGATTCCTTGGTTTCAACAAAAGCATTTTTCTTTACCTGCAAATCTGGCTGTTGATACTTGGATTGCCCTATACTTAGTTTTAAATTATGCTGCTAACTTATTACCTTGGGTAAAAGTGACAAGGTGTGTTTTCATATATCACTATATGTGTGCTGTGGTATTTGTATTTTTAGCGATCGCCTGGTTAGTAGACCAGTGTCTGAGCAGTTATTACCGCGAAATTCGGGCAGTAGGTGTCACCATCACATTCCTGATTATCGCGGCTTTGATTTTTTGGATGCCTCTCTATTTGGGTTTACCTCTATCCCCTGAAGGTTACAAAATCCGTATGTGGTTTAACACTTGGATTTGACAACAGGATTTAATCCTCTGGTAAATTGACAAATGCCTGCCCAACTAAATACCTAGTCTTCTCTTCCAAACATTGCCAATTCACTTCACCCGCCTCATCAATTAAACTAGTATCAATATTTGCGACTTCACTCATAGGAGAGTAATTTATAAAACACACTTGATAACAAATTTCCCACAAATCTATACTGACTTGATGCTGTTGACGTTGCAAACGCAGATGATATCCTGGATGGGGCATTGGCAGATCAGCAAGAGTCGCTCTAATTTCATCTGCCTGTTCTAAAGTCGCAGTTTCCATTTCTTGTAATAACTGAGTTACCAAAGTTTTAATTTCATCAGTGGTGTTAGCCGGCCAAATCAGGACATCGTGGTAAGTTCCTTTCCAAGTAGACGTATCAAGATGCTTGCGAATATTATCGACAACACGAATAAACGCAGGTTGCATGAGGAGTTCAGCCTGCTGCCATGTAACAGGGTTAGTTATTCTAGGTGGCATTGGTAATACACAGGGACACTAAATGACAAATAAACAGTCTAAGTTTATTAAAAAGCTAATTTTTTAGTTTAAATCTTTATCCCAAGATAGCGGATTTCATTCAAGAAAATTTGGAGATACTTATTACCAGCAAAAAATTAAGTAATAACTCTGAGGGGAAAATATGATCGGCAAGCTACTAGACCATCGTTACCAAATTATTCGAGTCCTGGCTCAAGGGGGATTTGGTCAAACCTATATTGCCCAAGATACCAGGCGGCCAGGCAACCCTGTCTGCGTTGTTAAGCACCTCAAGCCTGCAACTTCCGACCCCAGAGTTTTTGACACAGCCAAGCGTTTATTTAACAGCGAAGCTGAAACTCTCGAAAGTTTAGGCCATCATGACCAGATACCCAGGCTACTGGCTTACTTTGATGAAAACCAAGAATTTTATTTAGTCCAAGAATTTATTCCCGGACAGACTTTAGCTGAGGAACTCATCCCCGGTCAGCGTTGGAGTGAAAGCCAAGTCATGCAACTGTTGCAAGGAGTTCTGGAAATCCTTGAGTTTGTTCACGGACAAGGCGTGATTCACCGCGATATTAAGCCAGATAACATTATCCGTCGCGCCTGTGATCAGAAATTAGTTTTAGTAGATTTTGGGGCAGTCAAGCAGTTAAGATTACCAATGGTAACCGTTGGCGGCCAACCTACAGCTACAGTTGCCATTGGGACTCCCGGCTATATGCCTACGGAACAAGGACAAGGTAAACCCCGCCCCAACAGTGATATTTATTCCCTGGGCATTATTGCGATTCAAGCGCTCACAGGAGTACCAGCAATTGAATTACAAGAAGACCCCAATACTGGAGAACTCCTCTGGGAGCATTTAGCAAATGTGAACTATCGGTTGGCAGGGTTGCTCACCAAAATGGTGCATTATCACTTCAAAGACCGCTACCAAAGCGTCACAGAAGCACTGCAAGCTTGTATAAACACGAATAATCCGGTGCTGACATTTGCCAAACCTCCAGTATCCTCTCAAAATCATCACTACCAACCCAGTAAGTCTTTATCGCAAGTATCCCCACAAAAAACCGTTGCAGTAGCGCCAGCAAATCCTATTGCAGCCCAACCAGCCCGTGAACAATCTCACAAACTCGATCCGTGGCCGTTCTTAATTGGTTTATTTCTAGCAAGTGGGGCGGCGGCTTTAGCAACAAATGTCTATCCCCAGGTGAGAAATTTAACTGCTAATTTTACGGGCAATGATACCGCAGCGAACAACTGCTTGGCTGTGGTGGCTGGTAATTCTAATGTCCGTTCTGAACCTAGCTCGATTAATTCTGATACTGTTTTACAAAAAATTGGTGACAATACTGGGTTTGAGGTGACTGGTAAGCGCACAAAACGGGGTTGGGTAGAAGTTAAAATGAACTCTGGTCGTTTGGCTTGGGCGCACCTAGACGTAATTACCAATAATGAACAGTGGGTTTCTTGTCTCAGAGACAAAGGCGTAGCAATTAACACCGTAGATGATCGGAATTTGATTACCGCTCTACCGATTCCTCAGCCAAAACCACAACCTACACCAGAACCGGCAGAGACACCAAAAGAATCAGAGTCTAGTGATGAGAGTGAAAAAATTATAGCAGAAGCCAAGCAGAAGTATGAATCAGGGGATTTGCGAGGCGCGATCGCTCTACTGCGGTCTATTCCTGGTCATGCTTCTTCTGGCTTCAGAGAGACAGTTACTATGATTAATCAGTGGCAAAAAGATTGGGCTAAGGCCGAGGAGTTATTTAATGACATTAATCAGGCAATAGACAATGGTGAATGGGAAAAAGTTTTAGATTATAAAAATCATGCCGAAAAGTTGCCTGATACTCAATACTGGCGCAACAAAATACAACCGTTATTGCAACAAGTCGATGAAAATGTCTCAAAACAGGCATCACCTGCTGTAGATAATCAGCATCAGTCCCAACCAGAAATTCCTAATGCTGAAGAAGCATCGGCAACAGAAGAGGCAGGGGAGCAGGGAGCAGGGAGCAGGGGGGAGTAAGAAATTACTTTAAACTTTCGGTTACTTAGGTGATTTCCAGAATAAAAATTACCACACAACTTCATTCCATCGTAGGAGAGAACGCCTGTTCACCTTTCTAATCGGTAAATTCTTTCTGATAAATCACCTTAACAACCATTCCTCTTCTCCCCTCGCCCTTGTCCTCTTCCTGGACATAAAATTAATATTCTATTTTGCCGTTAATGCATCTCGTCATATTCTGGGGCTTCAACTCGTCTGGCTTCCATCCGAGGAGAAGGCAAAAATTCAGCGCGACGCACAGGAGCTAAGGGATGTGTGGAACCGTGGTAAGGATGCATCACTTGTACTGTCCGGGTAGGACGCTGCCGTGGTGAAAATAAAGCCAATACACCAGCGACTACAACACCACCCCCAATGGTGAGAGTTGCCCCTCCCACTGCCCAAAGCATGGGCGAAGACCACCAATAATCTTCAGTTTGTGGCTTGAATACTTCTGCTGTTGCAAGTTTTTGGCTATTTTGTTGGGCTAATTGCATCTGCTGGTTATTCCAATTTTGGTATTGGAACTGGAGTTGTTGGTTTTGCGCTCTCAGCTGCTCGTTATCGCTTTTTAAACGTTCCAACTGCATATTCAGCCGTTCCATTTCCACACGCTGCTCTGGATTAGCCTGGGCAGACGGTTGATTGGGATTAGGATAATATGGATTCACCCCGTAAGGCGGATACATTGGGGTTTGCGGCATCATCGGCAGAGCTAGATTAGCCGGCATCTGCGGCGAAGAAACAGCGAAATTACTTTGCATGGGACTATCTGCGCCCCTGAGCATTACAAGCGCAGCCAGCCCAGCTACGGCGACTCC
This sequence comes from Nodularia sp. LEGE 04288, assembly GCF_963896525.1. Taxonomy (NCBI): domain Bacteria; kingdom Bacillati; phylum Cyanobacteriota; class Cyanophyceae; order Nostocales; family Nodulariaceae; genus Nodularia; species Nodularia sp. LEGE 04288. The sequence goes on along the minus strand of NZ_CAWQOY010000120.1, from coordinate 33,163 downwards.
GCCGATAAATGCCATACTCTCACTCATCGCCTTTGCTCCTCTATCACTTGTGACTGACTCACTCTCACACTCATTATTATTCGCCTACTCAACGTCACATAAAACTCAACTATAAGCGACCGGACTAGCTAGTTTTTTTACAGCCTACTGTGTGCTGTTAATATTCAAAACTATATTCGCTAAATTGTCCACCAAATCATGGTAAAAAAACAACGCTGTTATCTTTTTTAATCTACTTTTTCCTTTTGAGCAAGTTAAGCATTTGTGCTGCTGTCAGTTGTCTTAATGGCATCCTTGAGACTTTGACAAAATTCAGCGATCGCTTTTAGTCCTTGCTCTGGTGTACCCTCTGCTAGACGGTTGACAAAGGCACTACCCACAATTGCCGCATCTGCTCCCCATTCTTTGACTTGACGAGCTTGTGCAGCTTCGGAGATGCCAAAGCCGACTCCGATGGGTTTATCTGTAAAACTACGAACTTGCTGAAGTAAATCTGATACTCGTGATTCCATTTGAGTCCGCATCCCGGTGACACCAGTGACACTGACCAAATAAATAAATCCTTGGGAAGAACGAGCGATCGCTTCTATCCGTTGGGCCGAGCTGGTAGGAGCCACTAACAAAGTTAAGTCTATCCCCATTTCACTAGCTGGTTTGAGCAAGCCTGCTGCTTCCTCTAGAGGCAAATCCGGGACTACTAAGCCTGATACCCCAGCTGCCGCAATTTGTTCCAGAAACTTGTCAACGCCCCGGTACAAAATGGGATTGTAGTAAGTAAACAGGATAATCGGCGATCGCAAACTCGGAGTAGTAGCTTGCAGCATTTCCAACACCTGTTCCAATTTTGTCCCTCGTTGCAAAGCGCGGGTAGCAGCCGCTTGAATCACTGGTCCATCTGCGAGAGGATCGGAATAAGGCACACCGAGTTCAATAATATCTGCTCCATGAGTATCCAGAACTTGCAATGCTGCTGCTGTTGTCGCTAAATCTGGATCTCCAGCAGTAATAAACGGAATCAAAGCGCACTCTCGATTTCGTCCCAAGGTGTTAAAGCAATCAGAAATCGCGGTCATGATGCAAAAATTAGGAATCAGTGGTCAATGGTCAGTTACCAAACAACAAATAACTGACCATTGATAACTTTACACTTGACTTTGTGATTCTTGTGCGATTTCTGCCTGAATTTTTGCTAGTTCTTCGGGAGTAAGTTCATCCAGCCGTTGTTGGAGAAAGGCTTGTTCATATTGTTCGCGTTGTTCATGGTAGGTCATTTTATTTCCCACCGCGCGGAATATGTAAGAAGCTAACCAGCCAAGCAAGCCACTCACCAGTAAGACTTGGCTCCAGATTCCAGCTTGTTGACCATCTAAACCCACTAGCTGTAATCCTACATATCCCAAACCACCAGCAATAAAAACACCCAAGCCAATTCCAATAGCGTCAATGCGTCGCATGAGAGTTATGACCTACCAATCTTTTTACACTTCAATTTGTCGCGGCCGGGGTCGAAGATTCACAAAAGGTGATAAAACTAACAACCCAGGCAAGAAGAAAAACACCATAAAATACATCACAGTCCGCTCAATGGAGCTAGCTACATACCAGCGCTGCTTGAGGTACAGCATCACAGCAACAGGGATTGCTAACAGGTAAGCTCCAGCCAGAGCCAGATACAGCAGGGCTACAATCATCGATTTTCTCTCTTTTAAGTGGACAAGAGCATTCAGTGCATCTATTTTCCATCATAGGCTGAACCACTCCGCAAGGCGGAAGTCAAAAGTCAAAAGTCAAACAATTTTAGATTTTAGATTTTAGATTTTAGATTGATTCCACAGATAAATCTGGGGGCTTGTACCATTAAGGAAGTATTGGTCAAAAGTCAAAAGTCAAAAAACTTATTCTATCTATAGGTTTTTTCTCGCCATGCTGTATTGGGCTATCTGGATCAAAACGAATATGTGATTTTTACCAGATGTGGGAAAATTTGTTTGGATATTTCTGATACGTATGCTACAATTGCAAAGGCACTAAGAAAGAATTGCTGAAGTCAAGCAAAGTTGAAGATCCTAAACCCAGATAAAATCAGAAGCAACAGCAGACACTTCCAAATCTGGAAAAAACTTTTCAATTTAGTTGTACAAAAGACGCAATTGATGCTAAATTAGGCAGGAGTTATTTGCTGCCTAAAGCAAAAGTGGCTCCCAATAAATATGGGGGTGTGGCGGAATGGTAGACGCTACGGACTTAGAAAACTGAGCCTTGATCGAGAAATCTTTCAAGTGGAAGCTCTCAAATTCAGGGAAACCTAAATCTGTTCACAGATATGGCAATCCTGAGCCAAGCCGAAACAAGTACTGAGTGTTAAAACTCATAACTAATCGGAAGGTGCAGAGACTCGACGGGAGCTACCCTAACGTTAAGCCGAGGGTAAAGGGAGAGTCCAATTCTCAAAGCCGAAGGTTGTTAAAACCTGGCAGCAGTGAAAGCTGCGGGAGAATGAAAATCCGTTGACCGTAATAGGTCGTGTGGGTTCAAGTCCCTCCACCCCCACTGAAAAAGCTAACATACAAGATGACCTGCCTAGATGAACATAGGCAGGTTTAATTGTTTAAATGACTTTCCCCAGGCGTTCGTCTAGGGAAGCTAGGGCTGCACCAGCAGTTTCAGCAATAATACTAATCAGACGATAGGAAGCGATCGCACTAATGATAACAGCAGATGGAAAGCGATGCTGCAAAAGTGCGATCGCCGTGACCTCAAATACACCCAACCCACCAGGCGCACCCGGAACCACTAAACCCAACAACCAAGCAAAGCTAAAAGCCCCTAGTAAGAGAGGCAATTGGCTAAAATTCAATGGAGTTAGGGCAAACACAGTTAAAATAAACCCAGTCCCACGCAAGATTAAAAAACCTAATTCCCCTAACAAAGGTCTGAGAGGATAGCGTTTAACTTTGAAAGGAATACTAGGCTGAGTATTCACAGCAGACCTTTTCACCTTTAATTTGTAGACAAAGCGAATCGCTGGATTCAAAAACCGGGGATGAACGGCACAAAGTACCACAGCCAAACTCAAAAATTGTAAGATTTGTAGAGACAGAGTAGTATAAGTAGCTGCAAATTGGCTTCCGAAGATCACAATCATGATTAAAGCCGCAGCCACCATCAGTAGAGGTTCGAGCAACACACTTAAGGTAGCAGCACCAGCAGGGATATTAGCATTTTTCGCCGCCACAATTCGCCCATAATAATGCCAGACATTACCAGGTAAATACTTGGCCATATTTGTTTTTAAGTAAACCTGAATAAATTCAGAACATGGCACAGATTGATTTAATTCGTTGAGAATCCAAGTCCATATCCAACCACCCCAAATATGTGCCAGTAAAGTTACGCCTGTAGCTATGGACAGAATTGCCCATCCTATTGCATCAATTTGGATTGCTAGCACTTGTGACCAGTTATCTTTGAGGGCTTTTCCTAAAAAAAATAGCGTTCCGCCTAAAATTAGCCAGCGTAAAAATTGCTTCATATTTTGCAAAAATTCAAATAAGTTAAATCACCAGAACCGTATGAATTACCGCGATAAATCTCTCTAGAGTTAGATAAAAGTGTGATTTTAGTAGCAAGTATAATGTGACCTACGCTAGAGGCGAATTTGTTTATTTATTCGTAATCTAAGTAAGGGTTACGAAACACAGATGAACACAGATAAATCTGTACCCCGTTCAACTCAAAATTGCTGTAGTTACCAAGTCTCATGGAAGCAAAAATTTGCTGATTATCGAAACTAATAAACTTAAGCAAATAAATCACCTATTTTTTTCTAAAAGGAGGGCTAAATGAACAGTGTGATAGCTTTCTGGAAAAAGTTAAAACTGCGTCAGATTTTAACTATTTTTGTAGCTGGTCTATTGTTGATGGTTAGCACTGCTTGTAGTGGGGTAAATCCTCAAGGTGCAAATCCTCAAAATCCTGCTGTCCAGGCTGGAGGTGCTAACAATCCTTATAAGGGTGGTGGAGACAAATATACCAAATATAGAATGACCACCGATCCCAAAGCGATTGAAAGGGAAGAGAAGAAAGAAAGGGAGCAAGCTAGTCTACAGTCAGATTTAGAAGTTTTGATTGCCATAAATAGAGATTCTGAAATACTTTATCCCGGTGCTGAAACACCTAGAGGTAGAGTTGAAAAAGAAAAAGAGTTGCCCATCATCACTGACAAAAACTTTCAAAGACCTGCGCCTGGTGGTTTGATTCAACGAGAACCAAATGTAGGCACTCGCCTTCAAAAACGTGTTGAAACAGTGCAGGATTCAGTTAAAGAGGCTTCGACTTTTTTGAATAACAAGGCAGAAGAAGCAAGTTCTCGACCTGAGTTGCAAAAAAATCCAGCCGTAGGTAAATAGAAATTGGGTTTTATGCCCAGATGTGAGATTTGAAATCAATCCCAAATCACATCAAAAAAGTGCTAAATGGAGACGCGATTAATTGTCTCTGAGTGCAGCACAGGTTTAACTTAATCACAAGCATTTCAGGAGAAGCATGATGAAGAAAGTCATTACTTGGCTAAAAAATATCCGTCCTGTGAAAATTTTAACAGTCTTCTTGGCTGCAACATTCCTCTTAATGACACAGGCGTGCAATCGTCCGGGAATAGCCCAGCAGCCACCACAACCAAATGCTCAACCACCTAACGTTGAGCGATACGATTCTACAAAAAGCTATAACCTCAACGCCCCAGAGGGTGGAATGAATAACTTTAGTGATGTAGATCCTAGAGCTAAAGCAGCTGAAAGAGCAGCAAATGCAAGAGCTGAAGCACTGGCGAAAAATGCGCGGAGAAACGTTGAGCAGAAGGGTATTGATAGTTCAGAGCAATATGTCCGCAATTATCGCGAAGGAACACCCTTGGATGAACGAGTCAAGCGCCTGGGTGAAGATGTTGGTAGTTCTGCGGAAGAATTAGGTGAAGGTTTCACTAAGGGAACTCAGCGCGGAGTGGAAAATCTCCAGAGAAATACTGAAAGCGCTACTAGAGAGTTGACTAAAAATGTTAAACGCGGCGCTGAGGATACCACAACTAATCTGCAACGCCAAGCTGAGGATACAGCTGACGCAGTGAAAAGAACCATGAGAGGAACTGATTTAAATTAGTTCGAGGTAACAGAACCCCGTTTTATGCAAAAAAGCGGGGTTTTCTCCACTCATTAGAGTTAGTGTAGTTAACTCAAGATCAATGACCAATAACTAATGACTAAAGAATTTTGGCTTGGCGATTTTAGATTGCAGTCTAATCCAAAATCTAAAATCTAAAATCTAAAATTGATTGACTAATGACTCCGCGTAGCGGCTTGATTTTGCAAATACCAAGTTTGTAATGCCAATCTTTGAACTTCACGCCAGGGGATATTGTGGTTGCGAGCTAAATCTGCACAATCTTCATATTCTGGTTGGATGTTAGCAATAAATTTATCTTGCTTTTGTCCGTTCCATGCTACTTTAACTCGGACTTTACCATATTCAATTTCTACTGTTTGAATTTCCCGTTGCAAAATGGCGCGCTGTTGGGTACTCCGCCGAATTCCTAAAGTAGTGGTTTCGCGGAATAAAACTGCTTCACAAGCCTGTAAATTATCTGGATGACAGATTACAGTTAGTAAAATTCCTGGACGAGACTTTTTCATTCCTATGGGCTGGGTGAAGACATCCACTGCACCCACGGCAAATAAGGCTTCAAAGATATAGCCGATGGCCTGGGGATTTAAATCATCAATTTGGGTTTCGAGTACGGTGATGGTTTCTAAATTAGGACTGGTATCTTCAGAATTATGAATGCGATCGCCTTCCGCAGTGCGCGCAGTGCGATCGCCTAGCCAGAGACGTAATATATTAGAGATAGGTAAATTGATAGTTCCGGCTCCCAGTCCTACCTGTTTAATGGACATTGGTGGTGGGGAACCAAATTCTGTAGTTAGGGTAGTTGCGATCGCAGCTCCTGTTGGTGTCACGAGTTCCCTGTCAATGCCGTTACTAAAAACCGGACAACCCCGCATTTCCCACAACTTCAATACTGCTGGTACTGGTACAGCCATCTCACCGTGGGCGGCTCGCACTGTTCCCCCACCTGTGGGCAGCGCTGAACAGTATAGTAAAGGTAATCCCTGATCATTACTATCAATCCCTAACCAATCCAACCCCAAGCACGTACCCACAATATCCACAATGGCATCAACAGCGCCCACTTCATGAAAATGAACCTTTTCTGGCGCAATGCCATGTACTGCTCCTTCTGCTACGGCTAGCTGTCGAAATACTGCCAAACTCCAAGCTTCTGCCCGTGATGGCAATTCAGCAGTGTAGATCAGTTGTTCAATTTCTGGTAGGTGGCGGCCATGATGGTGATCATGTTCGTGGTCGTGGTGGTGATGGTTGTGGACTAAATCTACATGAACTTTAGTCGCCTGCTGACCATTGCGTTGCACAAGTTCGACTCTTAGTTTATACTCCTGGGCAATTCCCAATTTATTGAGTTTTTCACTTAAATACTCCACGGGAACACCCAGACTGACTAACGCCCCTAAACACATATCACCAGAAATTCCCGTCGGACATTGAAGATAAGCAACTTTAATCATATAGATAACTTAATCAACTTTATTTTTAGACTTTGCACAATAATTTTGATGTAAATCATGGCGTATTTGCGGCAGGCGCTCATTCATCCGTGAAAATATGTGTAATGCGGAATTTGATATTTTCCCTGAAATCAACAATTTTCCACCTCTGATTCATCACTTGCTATGGCAAAAATTTTCGCTGTCCATCCTGATAATCCCCAAACCCGCCGTATAGAGGAAATAAAGTCAGCGCTCTCTAGTGGCGCAGTTATGCTCTACCCTACAGACACAGTTTATGCTATTGGTTGTGATTTAAATGCCAAGTCGGCAGTAGAACGAGTGCGGCAAATTAAACAGCTAGCTAATGATAAACCACTGACATTTTTGTGTCCTTCACTATCAAATGTGGCAACTTATGCCTTTGTCAGTGATACAGCTTATCGGATTATGAAGCGCTTGATACCAGGGAGTTACACGTTTTTACTACCTGCTACCAAGTTAGTGCCGCGACTTGTACAAAGTCCCAAGCGAAAAACTACTGGGATTCGTGTACCAGACCATCCGGTATGCTTGGCATTGCTAGCAGCGCTGGAAAATCCGATTATTTCAACTTCGGCACATCTCCCACCAGATGATCAACCAGTAGACCTAGATTTAGAACCTAGACTATCGCAGGTGGAGCTGTTTGACCGTTGGGATCATTTAGTAGATGTAATTATAGACACTGGTGAGGAACCAACTTATGAGGTGTCTACAATTTTGGATTTGACGGGAGACGAACCAATGATGACAAGGCGGGGTTTAGGTTGGGAAGCAGCAGCAGCTTGGGTATAAGAAATAAACTTCACAGGCAGATCCTTGATTTTTGGTGAAATTTCCGAAAAAAGGCTCCAGTTTTGCGATCGCCATACTTCAAATATCTGGCAGTGGGTAAAACAGGATGGCGATCAATGTCGATATCACAAGTCTTTTAACCACTTTTAAGGCGTGGCTGATATCTATATGCCATACTCAATGTGGTTGCTTGTACAAAAAGCGACATATACTAATTTCCTTGTAACTTTTTAATTTGCCTACAGTCTTATATATGAGCAGTGCTTGCAGTGGGTTCTGAGAATGCTAAATAGTTCTCCAGCCAAAGCTGGCCTTATTTGCTGTATCTGCGTTGTAGTTACGGTGCAATACCACACTCAAAGAAAAGTCATGAAAGCCAACCTTGCAAATCTACCAACTTCTCAATCCGCTTTGTTCTGCGATGTTTCGCCTTCTGAATTGCTGGCGGACAATCACAATAGCTTGAAACAACTGCTATATCAAGAAATGCAAGCTCAAGTCAAGGCGGCATCTGAGTGTGTAGAAGCCGTATCACAGCGCATAGCTACAGAAGTTAAAAGAATATGTGATAAAAGCTCCCGCATCCAACAATCTGGGCAAATCGAATCATGGCAAGTGAGTTTAGCTAGGCATCGCCTGCAAAAATGCCTGCATTACTACCAACTGGGTTCTAGACGGGGAAGAGTGGAATTACATAGTACTTTGGGTGCTATGGTTTACCGTCATGTGACGATCGCGGGTTCAGAGTTGGGGTTTAATGCTCGTTACAGTCTGATTGAAGATTTTCTGCAAGCGTTTTACATCGAAGCTATTAAAGCTTTCCGGCGAGAAAATGAAATGCCAGAAGATTATCAGCCCCGGACTCAGTTAGAATTGGCAGAATACATTGCGTTTACAGAGCAATATGCCAAACGCCGGATTAATTTACCTGGTGGCAATAATCAGCAATTGATTATTCTCCGCGCTCAAGGTTTTGCACGTCGTCAGCCCCAGGAAACGACTGTGGATATTGAAATGGCGGTGGAATCTGCTAAGAGTGAAGAAGCAGAATCTTACCAGCGTAACTCGGCGGTGCAACAGATCAGATCACAGATGATTGCCCAAACCAACTTCGATCCATCGGATGAGTCGGAGCGCGATCGCGTGATTGCGGAATTGGTAAAATACTTGGAAGCTCAAGGTCAATCTGACTGTGTGGATTACCTGACGCTGAAATTACAAGACCTCTCAGCCCCAGAAATTGACCAAATTCTTGGTTTAACTAGCCGTCAGCGCGATTATCTACAACAGCGTTTTAAATATCATGTGGAAAAATTTGCCAAAAATCACCACTGGCAATTAGTTCATCAATGGTTAGGTGCGGGTTTAGAGCAAAAGTTGGGTTTAACTTCTGGGCAATGGGAAACCTTTGTGAGTGTATTATCTCCTGAGCAGCAAGAAATTTTGCAGTTGAAAGTTAGCCGACAGAGTGATCAGGCGATCGCTAAATCTATTAAATGCACACCCAAACAACTACAAAAGCGCTGGACTCAAATGCTAGAAGTCGCATGGGATATCCGTAATGGTCAAAATGATGTTCAAGCCAGTTAAAACTGAATCTTCACCAGAGGCGCGATTCATCGCGTCTGTATAAGGAAGGCAGGGCTAAATCAGAAACTAGCCTCTACATTTATGATTGATTTACGCAGTTGATCATCAGTAATTGTTTGGTGTATTTGGGAAAATGGGGAAAAAACCCAGAGTTTATCCTGACTGCTAAAAATCTATTTTTCCAGTACAAAAGTACCATTATGTTCTCAACTTCACCGACTAAGCTAGTAATTTGTCCAGGATTAGTCGAGGAATATATGTGCTGTAGAAACGGCGATTTATCTCAACTTTCTAACCTGACAATTACAGATTACAAATTCATTTTAATTAACCGAGCATTTTTGACCACTTCCGTGGAATTATAGAAGAAGCGGGAGTTTTGGCAAAAGGTTGAAAATGGCTCTAACTCAAGGTGGACGGGCAAATCAGGCAGGGAAAATTTTAGAAACTAATGTAGAAAGTATCTTAACTGGACATAGTTATTTCCAAGTAGGAAACCATGTCACCAAAGACTTTTTATTAACTGCTAATTTATTAAAAAAACGCTATGCCAAACAAGTTAGTATCGGCACGGGAATTTATCAAACTAGCCTGAAAGTTGATTTTTATGTAGTCGGCTCACCGATAATGCCATCTGGATTAATTATTGAATGTAAATGGCAAGAAAGTGGTGGTTCAGTTGATGAAAAGTTTCCTTATTTGAATTTGAATATTCAAAACTCTTACCCAGCACCAACTATAGTAGTCATTGGCGGGGAAGGCATGAGAGAAGGATCAATTAAATGGCTCAGACAACAAGTTACATCTAACAATAATTTATTAGCAGTACAAACTTTAGATAGATTTATCGCCTGGACAAATAAAAATTTTTAATATGATGTAATTAATAATTCGTAAATCATTCCCCGGTTTTTGATATTACAATTAATCGAACGTGATGCGGCGATGCGATAAATATTAAAATTTATTTGACTGTACAGTTTTCTCACCAGTTCACAATCAGAATTACAGACCATAATTTTAACTCCCCGACTAGCCAATTCTGCACAAGTATCTCTCAAGCGTTCTTGGTCTTTTGCACTAAAAGAATTTCCATTATATCCTGTGAAATAACTAGTATTACTTATAGGATGATAAGGGGGATCTAAAAAGACAAAATCATCACTGCTAGTTGCATAATTGAGGACATTTGTAAAATCAGCTTGTTTGATTTCCACTGTGGAGAGGGCAGTTGAGGCGGCTTGCAGGATATTTTCTGGGCAAATATTAGGATTTTTATAACTCCCCATCGGCACATTGAATTTACCTTGAGAATTAACTCGATAAAGTCCATTAAAGCAAGTTTTATTCAGATAAATTAACCGCGCCGCTTTTTCTAAATCGCTACCTTCAGGATAAGCTCTCACATCATAGTAATAGTCTTTATTATGCTGGTTTTGATGTTTTTGCAGTAGGGAGATTAATTCCTCAACATGATCTCTAACACAGCGATAAGTAGTAATTAATTCGGCATTAATATCAGTTAATATGGCAGCGGGAGGATGGAGATGGAAAAAAATAGCTCCACCACCTAAAAATGGCTCATAGTAAGTTTTATATTGCTGGGGAAAATAGGGAATGTATTGTGAGATTAACCGACTTTTCCCTCCTGCCCACTTTAAAAAGGGACGCGGGCAAGTTTCTTTGGCGATTTGACTTACCATTTATTTACAGTTGAACTAAAACTCAGCTACTAAATATAACAAATATAGCTGCCGAAGCATATTTTAAATGATTTGCGTAATTTTTTGGCTGCATAGATTACAATCGTATAGAAGAAAAGCAAATGTAATTGTATAACAAGGCAGTCTATATTCAAATGTTTGACGGATTTTGGGATAACGTCTTTCGCTACCCCCGCTACTTCATTACTATCCTCTTAGGGGTGTTTCTGAACTCGATTGAGCCATTAATGCCACTGCTAAAACGGCCTGTGACTATGATCGCTCTCTTGGGTTTCTTTGTGGGTGTCCTAGTTTTCATGAGTCTCACCGTCCGGGCGATGCTGGGCTTTAGTGCAGTCTAAGCTCAAACTGTCCGGGTGTAGAACTCTAGGCAGCTCGTCAGCAGCTATGGGCGTTGAATGCGTCAAGCTCTTTTCTGCCCAATTTATATATAATTTATGTCGTACAACCTCTGTGAGGAGGCAAAAATTTATGGCTACTAATCGCCGCATTTCCCGCGTTGCTGAGTTGATTAAACGGGAAGTTAGCCAAATGCTACTCCACGGTATTAAGGATGATCGTGTGGGTACTGGAATGGTCAGTGTTACCTTTGTGGATGTTTCTGGTGATCTCCAACACGCCAAAGTCTACGTCAGTATTTATGGTACAGATGAAGCCAAGTCAGAAACAATGGCAGGCTTAAAGTCAGCCACGGGTTTTGTTCGTAGCGAACTTGGTTCACGAGTGAGGCTACGTCGTACCCCAGAAGTGATTTTTATCGAAGATGATTCCATCGAACGGGGTACTAAGGTGTTGTCGCTGTTGAACAAACTTGAAGATGAGCGATCGCCTGACAGTTTGACAATGGCCGAGAATACTACTGATGAAGATGATGAATTTTCCGAATAAGTAACTGATTAACAATGTCACTTTAGAACAATTAACCCCTAGAGAATTCGCTAACCAGTTTACAGACGCGATTTTATCACGTCTGTTTTAATGTGACTATAACGAAGTGTAAAGAGTTAGTAGTGCCAGGTAGGTAGCAGGACATTTATTTTGAGGTTAAAGGAAAGAAACAAACACCCCTGCTACAAACCGCTAATCCCAAATACCGCCCCTACGCGCACTGTTTCGTAGCAAAGCGTTTGGATTCATAAGTTAGGAGTTCACAACAAAATCAAATATTTCATGGCTTGATAAATTTATGGCTCGCACATGATCATGTTCTCGCTGATTAGTTACGTAAACTTTGGTGGCAAATAAGCCGTCTATTGATTGTTACCATCATCTCAAACCAATTATGACTCAAATTGGCACTCAGCTTGTTCTAATTACTGTTAACCTAACTATAAAGGCAAATTCTGATATTTTATGGCAAGTGTTTACCGATACAACGCAGCTATTCTCGGTGCTGTAATTGACTAGAAAACTGGTCTGCTTATTTCAGCAATTCTTCACAGATGTCACATGATGAAGTTTTCCTGGTATATTCCCCCTTCATGTTTGGCAATAGTTGATGGCGATTGTTCTGCGGAAAGTGGCCATCACTCAATACCAAAATTTCTCAGGTAGAGCTTGAATGTGATTATTTTGTACATCAGTAACCTCATATATGATATACTTCCGCAGATCCATCCATGAGCAAAATTAACAGCAGCAAGACCTTGAGGTATATTGGAGATAAATCAAATCTTCTTGCCAGGAAGTTAAGTTAATTACCCTCAGATCACAAATTCAAGTACATTTTTTCTTAAAGTCAGGATTTGTTGACAATCTTAACATTTCTTTAGATAATTTGAAGGTGTATAGCGTCAAAATAAAATCAGTTCCGTATAGCAAACTACAAAACCCTAGCCACAAGTCGAATCGTTGTCATGTTTGTTCCCAGCATTTTATGGGAACGCTATCTACTTGTAAACTTTGTGAGTAAAAACCATGAGTGTGAATACGGTGCCTTCTATCAATTACTACTCTTACTATTCCTTGGATGTAATCCAAGATGAAGCTCGCCGACTGGTGGAAAGGGGAATGGTCAGTCGGCAACAGCCAATATATACTCTGTGCCAATACATTCCTGCAAGAGAGTGGGTTTGCGTTGAATGTGAGTTAGAAAAATGTGACTTTCTATTACGCGATCGCATTGGCGATCTGATTGGTCGTGAACAATGGGAAAACGACTAAATCAGTATGTTCAGTATGTGATTCAGATTTTGGATTGGGAGTTTATTTTCGATGTCTATATTTGATAGCAAGCAATTGAGTGCTTGATTTGAGGGCTAATCTCTAGTTTTGATTTCTACAAGCCGCACAGTCGTGACTTCTAGTCATGTGTTAGACGCTCCATATTTCTATGTTGAGAATGGTATATGGTAGCGTATTATGGTAGATTTACTTAAATAGCCGCCGTCAGTGCGCCGGATGCTCTAAACGCCTGTGGAGAACTTGTAACTCCTGGATTCATCCCATCCAGTCCAAGATAAGTGAAGCAAGAATCACGCGACTTCAAGTCGTGGGAGGTGCAAATATATTTCCCCATCCAGAATCTTAGTTTTGCCATTAACGCAGAAGCATTAGAATCTGAATTTATAGAATTTTTCAAGTTAGGAATGCGTTGAGGCCAGTTTTTGCCTAGACCCGCCGTGATAACTTGGGTATCTGAATATAGATTTGCTGACCGGGGTAGCTTAACATATTAAGCTGCCCCGCTAATTTTTTAGCCGACTTGTTCGAGATATTGGTTAACGTCTTCAATAATTCGCGTCAGTTCAGCTTCTGTAGTTAAGCGAATATTGAGATCGCGAACAGTCAGCAGGACTTTAGCAGCAAAGGGAGTCGGCCAAATATTGGGATTACAAAAAACTTCTAAAAATACATCACCTGTGTAGCGATACTCCACGGGTGGCTGAGGAGTAACTTTACCGCCGCCTGGGGTGGGTTTAGCGGCAACAGTTTTCAAGCGTTCCATTAATTGATCCGTTGCTGCCTTTAATTCCCGTGCCGCCTGGGGTGAAAAACTGAAGGAGACAGAACCTTCAACCAGATTCAGTGTCAGAGGAGTTGAAGACATGAGTTATTTATAAAAAAGATTGATAATTATCTATTTTACCGGAATAGGTGATCTGATATCTGGCTAGGTCAGTCTTAAAAACTAATTTACCTTGGCTTGTAGATCAAATGGCGATCGCCGAAGGCGGGGCTTTGCCCATCGCCCCAGAAACAATTCATGCCATCTCGACTGCTGTTCCGGGAGTGATTAATTGTCATGACATCGCTTCACGGGGTGTTCTCGGTCGCCAAGTCTTCATTGAAATGCATTTAATCGTCGATGCACCAGATGTAGAAACTGCCCATCGGATTACCGAAGCAGTAGAAAGGCGACTAGAACAACGTTTCAGTCCCGTGAGGATTTTAATTCATCTCGAACCACCAACATACCAGTCTGAGCAAATTAGCTTTTGAAAGGATGATTGTTATGGACAAAATTCATCAAATTGGCGACTGTGATCACTAACTCTTCTGGGTCAACTGGTTTCGCTACATGAATTTGAAAGCCAGCCTCTAAAGCCCGGATACGATCCTCCGGATCAGCATAGGCCGTTAAAGCAACTGCGGGGACTTGTCCACCTCTGTCTTTTGTTAACGCCCGTACTTTCCGGATGAAGCTGTAGCCATCTTCCCCAGGCATAGCAATATCACAGATACACACATCAGGCTGCAACTCAGGTAAAACTTCTAGTGCGGCGGCGGCTGACTCAACTGTTGTCACAGTGGCACCATCTGCTGCTAAAACAGTAGTAATATAAAAGCGGCTATCCTCATCATCATCCACTACGAGAATCCTGAAGCCAGCAAGAGCCAGAGAAGTTGGGATAAATTCTTCCATTAGGTTGGGAAAGTAAGAGTTATTGGTAACTGATTGCTTGTCTTTGTCTTACAGACCATGCCATTGGCAATTCTACTGCGATCGCGTCATTTTTTACCAAGAAATAATTTTCTTTTGCCAGCAGCAATAGCGGACATTTTAATTACCTGCTCGCAAACGACCTAGTTTAATTTTGTATTAAAAGTTACAGCTTAATTCCACAAGTAATTCAGTTGCTGGAAATGTTGCAATTAAAATTAATAACAATACAACTTACTTTACAATCCGCTAAATCAAGATTTAAGCAAAAATACCGCAATTTTAAATGAATTATCAACTCTCCTTTCACTGCTCAAGAGTCAATAGCACAGATCCGATTAATTATGCCTTCACTATAGTTATCCTGGGAATAGAGACTATCCAAATCCCAGCAATAGGAGGGTTTTACAAATCAAACAGGACTGCTACCGCACAAGATTAGTGTCTCACGACAACTTGTAATCACCAGGAGTTAAACGTGAGTAATAACGATATTACTATCTCTTTCACAGTTGACCTCAGTAACTGTAATAAAGAGCCAATTCATATTCCTGGCTCAATTCAGCCTCATGGAGTTTTATTTGCCCTAAAAGAAGCAGATTTAACTATCCTGCAAGTCAGCGAGAATACATTAAATGTATTTGGTTTGCGACCCGAAGAATTACTAAACAAAAAATTAAGCGATTTGCTCGATTCAGACCAAATTAGTTTACTAAAAGATTCTTTAAATCAAGAAGATTTATTAATTGTTAATCCCATTGAATTGACCATCAATTTGGACAATGAAACCGTGCTTTTTGATGGTATTCTTCACCGTAATCAGGGAATTGTAATTTTAGAATTAGAACCTACAAACTTAGATAAAAGTCATGGTTTTTTCAAATTTTACCATTTAGTCAAAGTAGCAATGTCAAAGCTACAATCTGCATCTAATTTAGCAGAAATTAGTCAGATTATAGTCAAACAAGTTCAGAAGATTACTAGTTTTGATAGAGTAATGCTCTATCGATTTGATCAAAATTGGCATGGTACAGTGATTGCTGAAGAAAAACAAGAATATCTGGCAGCTTATTTGGGGTTACATTACCCAGCTTCGGATATTCCCACACAAGCCAGAAAACTCTATACTCAAAACTGGCTGAGACTAATACCAAATACATACTATCAGCCTGTGGCCATTGTGCCAACCAATAATCCTCTGACTGAGGAACCTTTAGATTTAAGCAGGTCAGTTTTAAGGAGTGTCTCGCCTTTACACATTGAGTATATGCATAATATGGGCGTGACTGCATCCATGTCAATTTCCATTATCAAAGATGGAAACCTATGGGGACTAATTGCTTGTCATCATCAATCACCTAAATATATTCCCTATGAAATTCGTAACGCCTGCGAATTGTTGGGGCAAATGGCATCTTTACAAATGGCGGCTAAAGAAGATAGCGAAGATGTGGAAGATAAGATTCAGGTGAAATCTTGCCATTCCAAGTTAGTGGAGTATATGACATTAGAAAATAACTTCATTGATGGTTTAATTAACAACCAACCAAATCTCCTCAATCTGGTGAATGCTCAAGGAGCAGCAGTGTGTTTTCATGGTAATTATTCTACAGTTGGTAAAACTCCTGAACAACAAGATATTCAAGATTTAGTGGAATGGATAAATCAAAACCAGCAAGAGGAAATTTTCTACACTGATGCGCTAGCTGAAGTTTACCCACAGGCAGAAAAATTGCGGGATGTTGCTAGTGGTTTGATGGCACTTTCAATTTCCAAAAGTCAAAAAAATTATGTTTTGTGGTTTCGTCCAGAGGTAGTGCAAACTGTAACTTGGGGTGGGAATCCAAATAAACCTGTAGAAGTGAAACAAAATGGCAGTATCCGCCTATCACCCCGTAAATCTTTTGAATTATGGCAAGAAACTGTACTATTAAAATCACTTGCTTGGAAACCCTATGAAGTGAATGCAGCGCTGGAATTAAGAAGTGCAATTATTGGCATGGTGCTGCGGAAAGCCGATGAACTAGCACAGTTGAATATTGAACTAGAACGCAGTAATAACGAATTAGATGCCTTTGCCTATATTGCTTCTCATGATTTAAAAGAACCACTGCGCGGTATTCACAATTACTCTAACTTCCTGATTGAAGATTATGGTGATACCCTCAACGAAGAAGGTAAAAACAAATTAAAAACATTGATTCGTCTCACCCAGAGGATGGAGGATTTAATCGATTCGCTGCTGCATTTTTCTCGCTTGGGGAGAGTAGACCTTTCCATGCAGGAAACAGACCTCAATGATTTGGTGCATCGCAGTTTAGACTTATTGAGCGCCCGCATTGAAGAGATTCACATAGATATTCAAATTCCCCGACCGCTACCTACAATATATTGCGATCGCGTCCAATTAGGCGAAGTCTTTAATAATTTGATTGCTAACTCCATCAAGTACAACGATAAAGCCGAAAAATGTATTGAAATTGGTTATATAGATGAATCGCCATTGCCAATCACATTCTACGTGCGAGATAATGGGATCGGTATTCGAGAGAAACACTTTGAAGCAATTTTTCGGATTTTCAAACGACTACACGGACCGACTAAATATGGTGGAGGGACTGGGGCGGGATTGACGATCGCCAAAAAAATCGTAGAACGACATGGCGGTAAAATTTGGGTGGATTCAGCCTACGGTCAGGGTAGTACATTTTATTTCACATTACAAGGAGTGGACTAAAGCCATGATTGGTAATTTTGCCAGACCTTTATTAGTCATTGAAGATAGCGACGAAGACTTTGAAGCCTTTAGTCGAATCATGAAAAAACAATCGGTGGTCAATCCTGTCTTTCGCTGTAAAGATGGCGAAGAGGCGCTAGACTTTCTTTACCGCAATGGGTCTTACCGTGATAGGCAAAAATATCCTCGTCCCGCGATTATTTTACTCGATTTAAATTTACCGGGAACTGATGGGCGAGAAATTTTAGAACAAATTAAGCAGGATGACAATTTCAAACATATCCCTGTAGTTGTATTCACCACGTCATCTAATCCTAAAGATATTGAAATATGTTACAGATATTGTGTTGCTAGTTATATATTAAAACCAATTGATATTAATAGATTGGTGGAAACTATTCAAACTTTCGTCACTTATTGGTTAGATATTGTAATTCTTCCTGATGCTGTTAACAATTAGTTATGGCGCAACCGCTAACTGTTTTAATTGTCGATGATTCTCCTGAAGACCGCCAGGCTTATCGTCGTTATCTGCTGCAAGACCAAGAATATAGCTACACAATTCTCGAAGAAGAATCGGGTGAAGGAGCATTGAAATTATGTCAGCAGTTTCAGCCTGATGCTATTTTATTAGATTTTTTACTGCCAGACTTGGACGGTTTAGAATTTATGGCGGAATTAAAACAGCAATCACAGAAAACCATACCAGCCGTGATTATGTTAACTGGTTATGGTAACGAAGCTGTGGCGGTACAGGCCATGAAAAGCGGTGTCCAAGACTATTTAGTTAAGGGACAAACCACTGGTGAGTATTTGCGCTCAACGATGCACTCCGCAATTAAAAATGCTCAACTAAGTCAAGAGTTGCAACGCAGTGAGGAACGTTTCCGCACCTCCGTGGAGAATATGCTCGATTGTTTTGGCATTTTTTCTGCCGTGCGACATGAGACGGGCCAAATACTCCAGTTTCGTGTTGATTATATGAACGCCGCAGCTTGTAAATTTAGCCAGAGGATTTCAGGAGAACAGGGCAAATATCTGTGCAAAATCCTGCTGAATATGCGCGAAAATGGCTTGTTTGAAGAATGTTGCCAAGTGATAGAAACGGGTCAGCCTTTAGTTAAAGAATCACTCATTTATACTTCTTTAAATAGTCAACAGCAATTAACCAGAGTTATTGATATTCGCATCACTAAAATGGAGGATGGCTTCGTCGCAGCTTGGCGAGATGTGACCGACAAAAAATGGGCTGAAGCAAAATTAAGGGAGAGTCAGCAGTTCATTGAACGGATTGCCGATACCACACCGGGAATTTTATACGTTTATGATTTGCTGGCACAGCAGAATGTCTATACGAATAGTCAGATTATTAACCTACTGGGTTATACTGTCCCACAAATTCAAGGTATGGATACTAATTTTCTCTCATCTTTAATGCATCCTGAAGATTGGGGGCGATTTCTGGAACATCTGCAACTAATCAACGTAGCTGACAATGGTGACATTCTGGAATTTGAATATCGGATGCGACACGCCAATGGTGAATGGCGGTGGTTTTTTAGTCGGGATACTATATTCAATAGAAATGTTGACGGTTCGCCGCGCCAAATTGTGGGTACAGCTTTTGATATTACGGCGCGGAAGCAAGTAGAGTCAGAGTTAAGTTTAAGCAACGAGCGGTTCCATCTAGCAGCAGCAGCGGTCAATTGTCTAATTTATGACCGGGATATTAAAAACAATATTGTTCACAGAACTGAAGGACTGACCCGGATTTTGGGCTACTCCTTGGAAGAAACCGACCTAAAGGCTGAATGGTGGTTAGAGAAGGTTCACCCCGAAGATAGAGAACTACTAGACAATCAATTTATAGATGTTCTTGACAGTGAAAACTACTATACTGTGGAGTATAGAATGCGTCATAAAGACCAACGATATCTGTATGTATTAGATCAGGGAATCATTGTCCGAGATCCTGATGGTGAGATTATCCGCACAGTGGGCAGTGTCACCGATATTAGCGAACGCAAACAAGCTGAAGCTGCTTTACAAAAAAGTGAAACTAAATTCCGCCGCATTGTGGAATCGAATATAGTTGGAGTATATTTTGGTGACTTTAGCGGTGGAATTTATGAAGCCAACGACGCTTTTCTGGAAATGTTTGGCTACACCCGTGGGGAACTGGAAGCCGGAAATATTCACTGGGATGAGATGACACCGCCAGATTACCAAGACCTTGACCAGGAAAAAATTCAGGAATTACAAACTTCTGGAGTTTGTACGCCGTTTGAGAAGGAGTATCTTCGCAAAGATGGCACTCGTGTTCCTGTATTATTAGGCATTGCTTTAATTGGGGGTAGAGAAAAAGAAGGTTATAGCGTGTGCTTTGTTCTTGACCTCACCCAACGCAAACAGGCTGAAATCGCTTTGCGCGCAAGTGAGGAACGCTATCGTTATTTATCCAATGCAATACCACAACTTGTCTGGATTTGCAATATTGATGGTGAATATGATCATGTGAATCAACGATGGTGTGAATTCACTGGGCAAACGATTGAGGAAGCGATGGGGGTGGGCTGGACAAAAGTTATACATCCAGATGATATGCAAATAGCTATCCAGGCCTGGATGAACGCTTTGCAGACTGGAAAACCTTATGAACAGGAAATGCGCTACAAAAGATTTGACGGTAGCTATCGTTGGCATTTAGCAAGGGGTGTGCCGATTCAGAATGAACAAGGACGGATTATGAAGTGGTTTGGTACCAGCACTGATATCGACCATCGCAAGCAATTGGAAGCGGAACGGAATCAACTGTTGCAGCTAGAACAAGCGGCACGCAATGCTGCTGAAAAAGCCAACCAAACTAAAGATGAGTTTGTGGCTATGGTATCTCATGATTTGCGATCGCCACTCAATGCCATTCTCGGTTGGGCAAAATTACTGCGGACTCGTGAACTAGATCCAGATACCATTACCAATGCCTTAGAAACCATTGAACGCAATGCTCAATCTCAGGCAAAACTCCTAGAAGATTTGTTAAATATGTCCCGCATCCTCCGGGGTCAGTTGCAGCTGGAAGTCCGCCCAATCAACTTGGTTAGCCTTGTCAAGGAATCTGTGGAGACTGCTTACCCATCGGCTAATGCTAAGGGCATTCATTTAGAATCTATCATTGATGAATCTATTCCCCCGATTGTCGGTGATGCTAACCGCCTGCTACAAGTTTTAGGTAATTTACTTTCCAACGCCATTAAGTTCACTCCATCCGGGGGACGAGTGGAAGTGCGATTAGCACAAAGTTGTGAGTCCTCAATCCTCATCGAGGTGAATGACACAGGTCTGGGGATCAAACCAGAATTTCTGCCCTACGTGTTTGAACGGTATCGTCAGGCAGATTGTATTTCTAGACACAGTGGTTTAGGTTTGGGTTTAGCGATCGCTCGTCATTTAGTACAATTACACAGAGGGACTATTCAAGCGCATAGCCAGGGCGAAGGGCTAGGGGCTACTTTTACCATCACGTTACCTTTGTAGCTAATTTACGGATGTCTGAGACTTTCTGTATTATCTGCTGTGCGATTGGTATTATCTGCTGTCCGAAATGCCACAATGAAACCCTCTAGCCCAACTCTGATTAATACTACGTAAAACAACAGACCTATTGGCACAATTAATACGCCCAAAATACCAGGTAAAAATCCTCGACTAAAACTACCTATAATCATACCCAGAGCAGTTATTGCAGAGAAAAATATCGCTAAAGCATAAAGAATACCAATGATTCTCGGAGTAATAAATTCCGAAAAAGAAAAATCTAACAGCACTGTAAAAAAGCTTTTATTTTTAGCCATCCTTCACTATTCAACCTGATCACAATGCAAAAAGTTTAGACTAAATTGATGTCAATAAAGTTACTTATTACTAGTTACTTTACAAAATTAGGATTAATTAACACTACTTATTTTTTCGTAAATTATCTGCAAAAAAAGTAACAATCATCACGCCATACAAGTAGGCAATTTAGGACTGTGATTATTTATACTGGCATGATTAATTACCAAGTATAGTTTTAAAACTTTCCCCCGACCCCAAAGAATAATTCTTTAAATTAAAATCAGCAAAAGGTTTATTTTCTAACCTATCTCGTAAAGCTTCATCTATAATTACATCTGATGATTCTGGTTTAACACCAATAATCATCACACTTCCTTGGTATGCAGTTAAATCCTGATTCTCCTGACAATTACTTCCGGAAAATTGACCCAGATTTAATAAGCGATAGCCTTGAACACTGGATGTATTGCTAAATAATTGTGTTGCTAAACGTTGAACTTGTTGAGCGCGTTCTAAAGCTATACCTGGTTGAACGTCTGGGTTATCCCCACAAACCGCCATACCTACAGAGATAATTTCTCTAGGTTCTGCCATTATTTGCTGTATACCGCCCTGTTCTAATTTCAACTTTAAAACATCAAGACTAATAATTTGATCATGATATTGAACTTGAAAATTACTCCCAGCCAGCCATTTATATTTTACTGACAAAACAGCTATATTAAACTGGGCAATTTTACCTTGACTATCCATACCTACTTCGTAAGGAAAGTAATCAACCGTACCTTTTCTTTGGGGTGATTGTGTTGATGTTGCCAAAGTCGCAAACTTGGGCGAAAGTGTGGCGAAAGCTGTCAAACTGAGTAAAGCGATAGAAACTAACAGGGCTGTGAATAGGGCTGTTAGAGGTACTTTTTCGGAATGCTTTGCTGATGTGGAAAAAGTTACATTAGTTTGAGAACTCGTTCCCACATTTACCGGGATCAATTGTTTTAACCAGTCTACAGATTCTGCTGGAGAAATCAGGCGATGTTGCTGGTGTAGCCAATCATCCAAGTGAGGCTGGTCAATTTTTTCCATGACAATGCAGTGCAGAACCAAATTATTTCTAGTTTGATACTGAAAATAGCCCTCAAATGGGGGAACGTCTGGATGATTTAGATGTTCTAAAAGTGATGCTTCTTGGCAAAACAGTTCTACTGCTTCAGCGTCATTTGATAGCTCTTGATTGAGTACCTTGAGGATTTTGGGTGTATTTTGTTCATTAGCTGCATAGACTTTGCTAAAACCATTTTGGTCACTCAACAAACTGATCACCCGATAACATCCTAGCAATTCCAATGGGGAACCACAACTTTTACAAAAACGGTCTTGATTATCTGGGTAATGGGGTTGAGGACAAGCTGGATTAATACAAAGGCTCATGATCAAATTCAGTCAAAGTCAGACTTGTTTTACTTACATTCTGCTAAAAATGCTGCTACAGTCCGGTTAAATGCTTCAGGTTGAGTCAAAAATGGCCAATGATTACCGGGAACTTGGCAGAAATGGTAATTTTTCAGGTAGGTTTTGTAAGGTTTGATTTGCCAATTTTGACGGTTCAGACCTTTTTCGGGCTGTACAAATAGCGCCGGGGTATCAAGAGGGTAAATAAAACCAGGTACACACATCACGTCTGCAAAAATGCGATCGCGGGCGGCTATAGTGAATTTACTACCCCAACTACCATCGGGTTTTTGTTCAATTCCGGCTTGAAATACTTGCTGTTGTAAGGTAGTCCATCCTTGATATTGATTTAACTGACGTGCTTGTGCTTCGGCTTCTGCGTAACTAGCAAAGGGACCCATACCTTTGAGGAAAGATAAGAAACGGTACAACAAGGGGAACGTTAACCGCAATAAGCTAGGCATTTTCCAAATGAAAATCGGATCAACCAGAATCATACTGCGTAAACGTTCTGGATTTTTTCTAGCCCAGATAGCGGCTAGTTTCCCTGTCCACGAGTGACTCACAACATGGGCTGAAGACCATCCCAGATGATCCATAAGGGCTTCTAGGTCAGCGATCGCACTTTCAAAGCTATAATCATTTTCCGGCTTACTGCTGTCACCATGACCACGCATATCTGGTGCAACTATGTGATAGTCTGCGGCGAGGTCATCTCCCAAGCGAGACCAAACGAGAGCGTTATCAGCTAAACCGTGTAACAGCAGTAAAGGTTCTTCACCTTGCTTCCACTCTAAATAGGAAAGTTCGATATCAGCTTTTGATAACGTTTGACGTAAAGGCATCGTCATACATCCACCTTTGGATAGATAGCTTCGCGTTTATATGGTACTGCGAAAACAAAGCTTGTGCTGCAAAAACACTCACACTCTAGAAAGGTGGGGCTACAGGGCAAACGCATCTGATTTCTGCATAAAAACTCATGAGCATTTGCCAATTATCTATGCAAGCTTACACCCTAGCAGAAATAGAGAAAGTTTTTTTAAACTAGCTAAATTTTAAAAAACTACGTAAGCAACAAAAAAACCAATTTAGCTATCTAAGTTTGGTTTTGTTTTTTCCGGGCTGATTTTATTACTGTGGTACTGAATGCCCCACCTATTAACCCAGGCGCGTTTAGACATTTATCTATCAAATCATCATAAATCTAGCTCTCATTCTTATTGTTACTTATTGACAATATATTCTGATGTCATTTTGTCATATTAATCACTGCTCAAAATCTTTTCTTCCTACAAATGTCTGATTTTATTCTTTGTTTGCATTTTTCTTTCAGTAATTACCGCTTGTGACAGTTGAAGGTGCGGAATGTGGGTTGTTAGCAATATTTTTTTGCCTTTAGTGATTTTGTCCTTCTACTTTAAAAACTATTGATTGCTGATGTAACTAATCTCATAACCGTTTCTAAATCAATTTGCTTACAAAGTAAACTGGTAGTGGTAGTAACTAATTGACTTAAAAAGCCAAATATTGCTGTATTAGATGTAAAAGTACCATGAACAGCACAATTGAAAGTTAGTACCCCAGAAGCTAACGGACTCAAGTTTGTTAGAGTTTCTACGCTTCTTTCAAGAATAGGTAAAGTATATTCTTCTGTGAGACCAATTTGAATAATCTCAGGTGCTATTGCAATAAACTCTTGATCATAAGATATTTCTCCTTCTCCGATCAGAGCTTTAATAACAAGTTCTGTAGATGATGGCTCAGGATCAAAGGATGCTCCCAAAAGTCCATATACAGGTCTAGACCCTCTTAGTAGTCTTAATTCAATAGCAACATAGTGCGATTCAATATTAGCTGCTGCACTTGCAGCTTTGACACCTTCCTCGCGTATCTCTTGGGGGGTAAAAGTTGCTGGTAAAGGCTCATCTAGCCATAATCTTCCTTTTCTCCATGCTTCTAACTTTAGTTCTTGCATTATGTCAAACTCCAAAAATTCTTCCAATATTTATTAAACTCTTCTGGAAAACTTTGAATCACTTCAGGTGCATAGACAGATCGCGGATCTACACCGTATTTTGCTAAAGCTGCTGTATGTATCTATCCACTGTCAACTTTTAATCAAAAATTCCCTCAATTTTGTCAATTCTTATTTAGTATATCTATCTAAATAAACAGGAATTTATTTAAGTTTATTATATTTAGACATATAATTGTGTAACATTGCCAAAAACATCAGAATGTGACTTGTATAAATAGCAATGCTAAAAGTAACAAAGGTAGGCAGATTAAGGCTTTTAATGACAATTATCATGACAACACTAAAAATTATACTAGCGAGAAAAGCTAATAAATCTTTATTCAAAGCCATCTCCTAAATATTAGTTATTACGACTTAATTTACTAATACTTGATTGCTGAGTCTAAATACCGTAAACAACGTTACCTAAAAAGCTGCTCACGAATTTATTTAGATTAGTTTTATTATTTTCCACAAAATCATCTTTCTCAAGTCATCAACTATACTAAAAACCCGGAGCTAACTTTAAATTCACCACCTCAAAATCCAGATTTATGGCAGAAATCGAGTATTTTATCCTCTTGTGTGTTTGCAATAGTTCCTAACTTATTCTAATACTTAAGTAGGTGTATTTATTCCATAAGGGAAGCTTGACGATATGTATCTCTCTCTCTGGCCTGGTAAACCCTATCCTCTAGGAGCAACTTGGGATGGTAAAGGCACTAACTTTGCTCTGTTTTCAGAAAATGCCACAGGAGTTGAATTGTGCCTGTTTGACCAGCAAGAGCGAGAAACCAGACTAACTCTCACAGAAATTAGTAACTTTACTTGGCATTGCTACGTCCCCTCTATTGTCCCTGGTCAGCGATACGGATTTAGGGTACACGGCCCCTTTAACCCCCAAGAAGGGCATCGCTTTAACCCGAATAAGTTGCTTATAGACCCCTACGCCAAAGCACTAGACGGCGAAATCGGTTTTGGGGAAGAAATGTTTGGCTATCGCTGGGATGATCCTCAAGAGGATTTGGGATTTTCAGAACAGGATGACGCGCACCTCGTACCGAAAGCGGTGGTGGTGGATGAGTCCTTTGATTGGGAAGGAGATGAACTGCTGCAAATCCCTTGGCACGAAACAGTAATTTATGAAACCCACGTTAAAGGCTTTACCAAGCTGCACACAGAAATTCCTGCCAAACTCCGAGGAACCTATGCCGGACTGGCTCATCCCGCGAGTATTTCTCATCTCCAGTCTCTGGGTGTGACAGCTGTAGAATTGATGCCCGTCCATCATTATCTGGCATATCCCCGACACTTAGTAAATACAGGGCTGAGAAATTACTGGGGTTATGATTCTATCTGCTATCTGGCTCCCTACCACGGCTACAGTGCTAATTCTGGTCATGGAGAGCAGGTGAAAGAATTTAAGCAGATGGTCAAGGCACTACACAAAGCCGGAATGGAGGTGATTTTAGATGTGGTTTACAACCATACTGGGGAAGGTAATAATTTAGGGCCTACCTTATCTCTGCGGGGGATAGATAATAAATCTTATTATCGCCTAGTGGATGGTAAGGCTCGTTATTATATGGACTTCACCGGCTGCGGTAATTCTTTGAATGTCCGCCATCCCCAAGTGCTGAAACTGATTATGGATAGTCTGCGCTACTGGGTGCTGGAAATGCACGTTGATGGTTTCCGTTTTGACTTAGCCTCGGCTCTGGCGCGGGAACTTTTCGCAGTTGATAGGTTGGCAGCATTCTTTGATATTATTCACCAAGACCCGGTTTTAGCTGAGGTGAAATTGATTGCCGAACCTTGGGATGTGGGCGAAGGTGGCTACCAAGTGGGTGAATTTCCTCTGCTGTGGTCGGAATGGAATGGTAGGTATAGGGATACTGTGCGGGACTTCTGGCGTGGCGAAGATAGTAGTTTAGCAGAGTTTGCCTATCGGTTTACGGGTAGTTCTGACTTGTATCAGTTAAATGGACGCAATCCGAGCGCTAGTATTAACTTTATCACCGCCCACGATGGTTTTACTCTCAATGATTTAGTGAGTTACAACTACAAGCATAATGAGGCGAATGAGGAAGACAGTCGAGACGGGGAAAATCATAATCGCTCTTGGAACTGTGGTGTAGAAGGGGAAACCAATGATCCGGTCATCCGAAAGTTGCGGAAACAGCAACGGCGAAACTTTCTCGCTACGTTAATGCTTTCTCAAGGTGTGCCGATGCTGGTAATGGGTGATGAAATGGGGCGGAGTCAAGGGGGGAACAACAACGCCTACTGTCAAGATAATGAAGTTGCTTGGTTAGACTGGGATTTACAAGAAGAAAATCAGGCGCTGTTAGATTTCACCCGTCAGCTGATTGACTTTCGCCGCAAGCATCCAGTTTTTCGCAGACGCAAGTGGTTCCAAGGTAGAGCTATCCACGGTTCCGGGGTACATGATATTGGTTGGTTCAATCCTGATGGGACGCAGATGACCGAAGAACAGTGGAATAAAGGTTTTACTAAGGCGATTGGAATCTTTATGAATGGTGAAGAAATAGCCACCCCTGGGCCACGGGGGGAACGAATTATGGATGATTCCTTCTTGTGGTTTTTCAACGCTCACCATGAGATGTTGGAGTTCGTGATTCCTAAAGGGTTACAGAACTGGGAATGGCTGACGATGATTGATACAACTAAGCCACGCTTTGTGCAACGGGGCAAACGTTATATTGATGATAAACCGATACTAGTGGAAGCGCGATCGCTTGTAGTTTTACAGCGCTTGGGTCAAGCTTTATTTGAGGCTGAAGAATAATCCTCACATAGCAATCCTCAATAAGTAAAGCACAGAAACATCCTCGACTTCTTGTATGGGTTACCGGAGGGCAGAAGTCGGGGATCTGAGCTTCTTTGTTTTATATTCGGGACGAAATTAAGTTATTGTGGCGATTTTGTTGATGATGCCGATGAACTAGCTCCTGGAATTGCTCGCTGCTGTTGGTAAAAGCCAACAACTTTTTGCACGTAGGCAGCAGTAAAGCCTTGATCGCAGCCCGTATAGCTACCAGTCATCCACCAACAAGCTACGCCATGCACAGCTTTAGTTTCATTATTGCCAGTAGTGCGAAATTGATTGTTTAACTCACGACGTGTGATGCAGGATATGATAGAGCGTGCGGTCACGGGGCTATCTTCAAACTGCGTAGGTGTTAATTCCCGTTGGAGACAATTTTTCGACCAAGCTTTGATGGTTTCTGGTTTGACTTGCCATTGGCTGTAAAGTCCATCGTTTTTGATGCCTGTTTGCGGTGCTGCTTGTCTCAGAGCCTCTACCATTGCTGCTACTTGAGCATTAGACACCACTTCTTGTGCTTGAGCTAAGAATGACATTAGCCCAAAATTCACAACTACTCCACATAGCAGTAATAATATGGGGTTTTTTCTCATAATTTGGGATTTTTAAACACCATGACGTAGCATACTATATTTTACAGGTTAAGTAGGTGGGTATGGAAAAACCAAACTATATTAGGACTCGTAAACACCCATGAAACCCTTACCAATGAACAATGATTTACCCTGCTTGCCCTGAGCGTAAGCCGAAGGGAGCGTAGCCGAAGGGCAAAGGACAAATGACGACCCCCGCCAGTTAACTTTATTTACGCCCACCTACTTATGTGAGTTAGAGTCTGAAAAAACGTAGTTTCGTTCACATGGATAAAACTAAGGAAACCTTGTTAAATAGTTAAATGTTGACAAGCATCAAGGCATTGAATGTGTTATCAAGTTACCGAGCCGTAATTTTTGATATGGATGGTTTGCTTTTTGATACGGAATGTATTGCTCGATGGGCTTGGAAGCAGGCTCTAAAAGATCATGGCTATATCATGAGCGACGATTTATATATGGAGTTTGTCGGGCGAGACTTGACATGGCGGGAAAAATTACTCAAAAAAATCTATGGGGACGAGCTGCCATTTGAGTCTGTGACAGTCCAACGCATCGAAATTGGTGATGAGCGAGAATTGCGAGAAGGTCTACCAATGAAACCAGGGGTTTTAGATTTGCTTCATCGACTCAGTGACCTGGGTGTGATGATTGGTTTAGCCACCGGAACGGCTCGAACTAGAGCTATCCGACGTTTAACAAACGCTGGGATTAATCAATATTTCACCACAATTGTGACGAGTGAAGATGTTGCTGAGGGCAAACCTGCACCAGATATTTTTCTGGAAGTCAGCCGCCGGATGAATATTGATCCTGTGCAGTGTGTGGTTTTTGAGGACTCATTTGTGGGTGTGGAAGCAGCTTTTCAGGCGGGGATGTGTCCCATTATGGTTCCTGATATCGAACAGCCATCTCTGGAAATTAGAGGTTTGGCTTATCGAGTCTTGGACTCTCTTGAGCAAGTGGGGGAATTATTCGCAGAATTATTTGGAGAAAGCATCAAAAATTAAAAATTACGTAAAGCCTAGGGTATAGCTGCGCTGAGGGCGTAGTCCATTACAAATTACGAATTACGAATTACGAATTACTGTACTAGGCTCAATTGTGGCGACTACTTCCCCAGTTTGACTGGTATTATAACCCCCAATGGCCTCTAGCTGTGAGAGTACCCGCCGATGTCCTAAAGTGCCAAGTAGTTTTTGGACTGGGGCTTCATCTAGGTATGGTTTGAGAACGGCTAAGTCGTATCTTGATTGTTGTAGGGGGATGAATCCTAACCCGAAAGCGGCGGCTACAGAGGCGGTGCTGATTCCAGATGAAACTTTGCCTGTGGCTACTGCTTGGGCTACTTCTAGGTGTCCGTGGACAATTTGCTCAAATCCATTGACGGCGGTAAATGGTATATTTGCATCTAGGAGCGATCGCTCTAAGACTTGGCGACTACCTGAACCTGGCTCACGGTTGGCAATGGTGACTCCTGGTTGTGCTAAGTCTGCAATAGTTTTTAATCCCAGGGGATTATTCGGCTGAGTCAGCATTCCCTCTTCCCAAACGCCCAGGTTAATTAATACAACCGCCGCATCTTGAAGAACGGAACGCACAAAGGGAGTGTTATATTCTCCAGTCTGAGGATCATAGAGATGCATCCCTGCAAAGTGAACTTCTCCCCGGCGCAGTCGATGCAATGCCGTCATACTGTTATCTAAAGTCCAGTGGACTCTGAGGTTAGGATGCCAACGTTCAGCAGCACGCGCCCATAAGGATAAAGCCGGCGCACAACCTGCCAAAATCACTGTTTGATGCAGATGTCCGGGGTCATCTAATAACTTGACGACCATTGTATTTGTACCGGGCAGGCGATCGCCTTCGCCATCAGCTGGTATCATCTCTGTACGAAAAGCATCTTGACCAATTAAGGGATGAGCAATCCATTGATTACCAACTTGAGCCAAAATCAGCCGTAGTCGCTGACCTAATGGCACATTATAGGCTGGCACGGCTTCTATTTCTGGTAAATCCTGTTCTAACCAAAACAAATCTTCCACTTGACAACCGAGGGCTTTTGCCAACCGCAGGGCGATAGTAGTTGATGGCGCATATTGTCCCGACTCGACACCGCTAATAGTTTGCCGGGTAACATTAGCCAAGTTAGCCAAATCTTGCTGACTCATACCCAAGCGGTTTCTCGTTTGCTTTAATTTATTGCGAAGTTCGTCCTGTTTTACCACGTCTTAGCTATTGAGTTTTTGCGGTTATCCTCCTATTTAAATTAGCGTGAAATGGGGTGCGGTTCTCTATATCGTGCGATCGCCTGGAAAAAATTCATTACCACCAAGCCTTAAAATCAGGTTGAGAAAATGATCACCGTATAGAAAGGATTTTATTTTGGAGATTTTGAGCAGGAAAACCAGGAATTTGAGTTTTTTCGCAAGTAAAAGTAACGTTATGATAAAATACTTGCTTAGTTGCGGTACAGATATTGCTGCGCTGGAGTAGTCAACTCAAAAGGAGTCAAACATGAAAGTTAGTGCGCGTAATTCTCTAAAAGGTAAGGTCAAGGAAGTTACACCGGGAACCGTCAATGCAGAAATTGTGATTGAAATTGCACCTGGAATTGAAGTTACCTCAATTATTACCAAATCTTCTTACGAAAGTATGGGTATAGAAGTAGGTAAAGAAGTGTATGCAATTGTGAAATCAACTGATGTTTTGATTGGTGTTGACTAAAATTTATAACGAATATAAATTAAATAACATCCAAATCTAATTTTTAACCTCACCCCGGCTAAGAAGTTGCGTCTAAGTCTCCCCTCTCCTTAGTAACTACCGTGTATACACAAGTGATCGAATCGCCCCCTAACCCCCAATTATGGGGGAACAAGAATTTTCAAAGTCCCCCAAACTTGGGGGATTTAGGGGGCAAAATAGGCTCAAAGGCAGACAGATAGGACTTGTGTGTACACCGTAGCTCCTTACTAAGGATAGGGGTTGGGGGTGAGGTTCTGTATTTTCTTCAATCAGACATTAAAAATAGTTTATTCATATCTAAACGCACATACCAGGGGAAAGGCTTGTCTTTGATATTTAGCCATTTTTCCTTAAATACTTCCGCTTGTAGGTGGTAATCATGGCTGTTATTTAATGAATTGTGCAGTCTCAAATAAAGCGTCATCCGGTGCGGTGTTTCCCGCTTCCTGACTAACCAACAGGGAAAGGTATTCTCGGCGTTGGGGTCACTTGTAAAGCTGAGATGATGGGCGCGAATACCTATATAAGCTGGTGACTGGGGCAAAGGTTCCGTCACTTTGAGGGTGCAGTCCCAATCTAAGGCTTGGACTTGATTCGCAGATAGTACTTTTACTGGGGAGAAGTTCTTGCAACCTGTTAACTGCGCGACAGTGTAAGTATTGGGATGGTCGAAAATATTTTGTTTATCATCGTTAGCAATAATTTGTCCTTCGGACATGACCAACAACTGTTCACACACTTCGTAGGCTTCTTCTAAATTATGGGTCACAAATAATGTCACTCCTTGATATGTGCTGAGAGTTTCAATTAATTGCTCTTGTAATTGGTGACGCAGATATGTATCTAGGGCTGAAAAGGGTTCATCTAATAGTAATGCTTCTGGTTGGATTGTTAAAGCCCTGGCTAAAGCTACCCGTTGTTGCTGTCCTCCTGAAAGTTGGTGAGGATAACGATTTTCCAATCCTTCTAACTGCACTGCTAGGAGTTGCGCCTGTACTTGTTGCTTAATTGCTAATGTCGATAAGCCTTGAGGTAAGCCAAAAGCAATGTTTTGCATCACAGTCATGTGAGGGAACAAAGCGTAATTCTGCATTAAGAATCCAATGCGGCGATCGCGTGATGGCAAATTAATTCCTTTTTCGGAATCAAATAACACCCGACCATTTAAAACGATACGTCCTTTTGTAGGTGTTTCGATGCCAGCAATACAGCGCAAAATCATACTCTTCCCAGCCCCAGAACCTCCCAAAAATCCCAAGGTATTGCGATGCCTTCGGCGAGCGCAGCTATCGCCACTAAAACATACTTGCAATCTAAAGCCTGGAAGTTTTTTGTCAATATCTACAAATAATCCCGAAAAATCAGTTTTGTGGGAAGTTTGAGAGATCGAGTATTCCGGATTTCTGATTCCTGTGGGGAATGGGGAATTTTGTTGTTTCCGTTTCCCCCGGTTTTCTTGCCAAAAGTTGACTCCTATAATCCCAGATAAGGAAATACTCATGATGGCGATCGCCCAAAACCAAGCTTCATTCATCGCGCCAGCTTCCACAGCAAAATAAATTGCCATCGGGATAGTCTGAGTTTCTCCGGGAATATTACCCGCTAACATTAAGGTGGCTCCAAATTCACCCAAAGCCCGTGCAAAAGCTAAACTTGTAGCGGCGACAATTCCGGGAAATGCTAAAGGTAAACTAATTCGCCAAAAGATGGTCGATTCAGATGCACCAAGGGTTCTGGCTACGCGTAAAAGATTGCCATCAATTTGTTCAAAGGCTCCCAGTGCTGTTTTATACATGATGGGAAACGCTACAACTGTTGCGGCGATCGCTGCACCATACCAGGTAAAGACAATGCTCAAATCCCAAGTCTGCATGAGTTTACCGACAGGGCCATTCCTTCCAAAAAATAGCAGTAATAAAAAGCCCACAACTGTAGGCGGTAAAATCAAAGGAGCGATAAAAATTCCTTCAATTAATGATTTGGCTTTACCTCGATATCCTAACATCCAATAAGCAGACCAAATACCCAGGAAAAAGGTAATAAATGTGGCAAGTAAGGAAGTTTTTAGTGATATCCAAAGGGGGGATAAATCCATAATAAGATGTTTAACTATATAAGTAACATAATTAATGAACCGCCTTGGCGCTAGGCTCTCCCTTTCGGATCTACGGTGTACACACAAGTGATCGAATCGCCGCCTAACCCCCAATTATGGGGGAACAAGAATTTTCAAAGTCCCCCATTTTACCCCCAAATTTGGGGGTCACGGGGGCGGGGGATTTAGGG
>NZ_CAWQOY010000119.1:0-46219 GCF_963896525.1 Nodularia sp. LEGE 04288 | reverse complement strand
TGAAGACAAGACGATCAAACTCTGGAATCTAGAGACAGGAACCGAAATCCGCACCCTCAAGGGGCATGAGTCTCCGGTCTTGAGCGTCAGTTTGAGCCAAGACGGCAAGACTTTGGCTTCTGGTAGTGATGACAAGACGATCAAACTCTGGAATCTAGAGACAGGAACCGAAATCCGCACCCTCAAGGGGCATGAGTCCTTGGTCTATAGCGTCAGTTTGAGCCAAGACGGCAAGACTTTGGCTTCTGGTAGTTATGACAACACGATCAAACTCTGGAATGTAGACACAGGAACCGAAATCCGCACCCTCAAGGGGCATGAGTCCTTGGTCTATAGCGTCAGTTTGAGCCAAGACGGCAAGACTTTGGCTTCTGGTAGTTATGACAACACGATCAAACTCTGGTATGAGAACACAGGCTGGGGATTAGACGCTTTAGTGGGACGCAGTTGCGATTGGGTACGCAATTATCTAACCTATAATCCTACAGTCAGCGAAAGCGACAAGCGGTTGTGTGTCGGCATTGGTACTCAAAAGTGATAAATTTATGATCCAGGCAGGCAAGATGCCCGCCCCACAAGAGAAGATAATTAACTCAAGGCTGAAAGCAAATCACTGTGCGCCTTTGCCAACGCCTCCG
This sequence comes from Nodularia sp. LEGE 04288, assembly GCF_963896525.1. Taxonomy (NCBI): domain Bacteria; kingdom Bacillati; phylum Cyanobacteriota; class Cyanophyceae; order Nostocales; family Nodulariaceae; genus Nodularia; species Nodularia sp. LEGE 04288. The sequence continues at coordinate 45,581 of NZ_CAWQOY010000119.1, read as the reverse complement.
GTAACTTACTCGCATCACGTCCGCCGGCTTGGGCTAAATTCGGTCTACCACCACCGCCACCGCCGCAAATCTTCGCTACAGCACCGACAAATTTACCCGCTTGCAGTCCCTTTTTATTCACCTCTGCACTGAAGGCTGCAACTATACTCACCTTCCCAGCTTCCGGGACTGAACCCAGCACTACTGCACCGTTACCGATTTTTTGCAGTAACCTTTCCGCCGCAGTTTTCAAGGATTCCGGGTCAACGTCTTCCATTTGCGCTACCAAAATTTGATACTCGCCTACAGATTCTACTGTTTGCAGCAAACTATCTGATTTAGCGAACTGACAAGTCAGCGCTGGCGCTATCGCCAATTGTGATTTCAGTGTGGCTAATTGTTTCTCAGCATTTCTCAGTTCAGTTTGCAGAGTGGTAATTCTCTCTGGTAATTCTTCTGGTTTAACTTGAAAGCGACTTTAACTACTTGATCGCGAACATTGAGATCATCTAAAATCGCTAGGCCAGACACAGAATGCGTTACTATCGATTTAGTCAGTTGTGGAATCAAAATTGATTGTGGCTACACCACTCAACATAAACGAAGCCCTACTACAAGAGGCATTGGCACTTGACGACCACGCGTCCATTGATTCTCTGGTGGAAACTGCACTGCGCGAATATATTCAACGTCGTAAGCGGCTCAAAGTGTTAGAACTCTTTGGTACTATCGATTATGATGCAGACTATGACTACAAACACCAACGTCAGCAGACATGAGCGTTATTGTTGATACTTCTGTTTGGTCTCTGGCTCTGCGTCGTAAAACGCCACCTGATTCTTCCCCTACGATCACAATATTGCAGAATTTAATCACTGACAACCAAGTTGCTTTTTTAGGTGCAATTCGCCAAGAAATTCTTTCTGGAATCCGCAATTTTGAGCAGTTTACCCGTCTGCGAGATTACCTTCAAGCCTTCCCAGATGTAGAACTCATACCTGAAGACTACGAAATAGCCGCAGAGTTTTTTAATACCTGCCGTAGTCAGGGTATTCAGGGTTCAAATACTGATTTTTTGATTTGTGCCGTTGCTTATCGTCGCAGCTACAGCATCCTCACAACTGACAATGATTTTCACGGTTTTCGGATGCATATTCCGATTATTCTATTGCCCGTTGATGGTTAGACAAAATCCTGACAAACTTTATGGGTAAGACTACTCTCATATATGGGAGAACGGTAAAAGCTTCAAATGTGATCATTTTGACGTTTAACAAGTTTTGGTTTAGGAATTGGTTGAGAAATTGGGGCAGTATTTTCCGGAATCTTATAATTAGCTACAGCTTCAGCAATTAACTGTACTTGCCTTTCTGTTAAACACTGAGGACAACTAACCATTGTTTGTAGCAGTGCGGGTACACCTTGAAAAACTGGTACTGAACAATTATTAACTCCTAACCATTTAGCTATGGGAAACACCACAGGAGCGTAAATATAACTATCAGGAAGATTTGGAACTACAGAATTTATCCATCGGCTAAACATTTTTTGATGATAAGCACTTTGAGAAGTAGGACTATTAGATATTGCTACCCAACTGTTGCCTTCTCGGCGTTTCCATATATCCTGGTATGCAGTAAATGAACCTTTCCAAGTTTTTATCTCTAATAAAAAAATGCCTTTTAACCCGATAATTAAATGGTCTATTTCCGTTAAACCACCTGAATTATTAGTGGGAATTAAAGCATTGTTGAACATCACCCATGTATCAGGGAAGGCTTGCATAATTGCTGATACGCCCCACTCCCCCATACTGCCTTGAAATTGATTTTTAGCTTGTTTAAATTCATATACAAATGAACCTAATTTACCTAATAAATTATTACCTAAAACTTGATTAACTTCTTGACGTTGAGCAGATTTTTTAGCATTGATTTTTTCTTTAAATCTTGCCCTCAGTGTTGATGATTGTTGTAGAACTTTCATAAGAAATTATCCATTTCTATACTTTTATTAATCCATGTACACGTTGATGCAGCTTAATTTTTATATACCCATAATGATATAGAATTTCCTAATCTAAGAAAGTACAAAATTATCTGCGTTTATCTGCGTCCATCTGCGTTTAAAAATATCAAAGGCAGGCAAGATGCCTGCCCCACAAGAGAATATAATTAACTCAAGGCTGAGAGTAAATCACTGTGCGCCTTGGCTAACGCCTCTGGTAACTTACTCGCATCACGTCCGCCGGCTTGGGCTAAATTCGGTCTTCCACCGCCGCCACCGCCGCAAATCTTCGCTACAGCACCGACAAATTTACCCGCTTGCAGTCCCTTTTTATTCACCTCTGCACTGAAGGCTGCAACTATACTCACCTTCCCCTCTTCCGGAACAGAACCCAGCACCACTGCACCGTTACCGATTTTTTGCAGTAACCTTTCCGCCGCAGTTTTCAATGATTCCGGGTCAACATCTTCCATCTGCGCTACCAAAATTTGATAATCGCCTACAGATTCTACTGTTTGCAGCAAACTGTCTGATTTAGCGATCGCCAATTGTGATTTCAGTGTAGCTAATTGTTTCTCACTATTTCTCAGTTCAGTTTGCAGAGTTGTAATTCTCTCTGGTAATTCTTCGGGTTTAACTTTAAAGCGATCGCTTAAATCCTTAACTACTTTATCGCGAACATTGAGATAATCCAAGATCGCCGGGCCAGATACAGCCTCAATCCGTCGCACCCCAGAAGCCACACCCGCCTCGGAGATAATCTTAAAGATGCCAATTTCCGCAGTATTACTTACGTGAGTTCCACCGCAGAGTTCCATTGACACGCTAGGAAAATCAATCACCCGCACTTCTTCACCGTATTTTTCCCCAAACATTGCCACAGCACCCCTAGCCTTAGCCTCTGCTATAGGTAATACTTCTATGTTTGCAGTATGTGCCTCAGTAATCCAAGTATTTACCTGGGCTTCAACTTGTTCCACTTCTGCTGCTGTCAAACCACGGGGACAGTTAAAGTCAAAGCGCAATCTATCAAAGGAAACCAGGGAACCGGCTTGAGATATACTATCATCCACAAGTTTCTTTAACGCCGCTTGCAATAAATGGGTTGCCGTATGGTTAGCTTCAGCGCGACGACGACAAGCCCGATCAATTTGAGCAGTCACAGCATCTCCTACTCGGATTGTACCGCGTTCGATGCGTCCAAAGTGGATAAAAAAATCAGATTCTCTTTTCACATCTTCCACACGCACCACCACACCATCACCGGAGATATAACCTTTATCCCCAATTTGTCCCCCAGACTCGGCATAAAATGGAGTTTGATTGAGAACAATTTGAATTTCTGTTCCTGCTTCTGCTTCTTCGTGGGCAATGCCATCTATTAATATGGCTTCGACGTTCGCTGTCCCCGCAGGTTGGGTATAACCGATAAATTCCGTCGCTTGGATGTGTTCGGCTAACTTATCCAGGGAACCTTGCACAGTTAAATCAATGGTTTCGTGGGCAGCTTTGGCACGTTCCACCTGCTTTTGCATTTCGGCATTAAATCCAGCTTCATCCACAGTTAGCTGATTTTCTTCTGCAATTTCTTGGGTCAGTTCTAGGGGAAAACCAAAGGTATCATATAAAGTAAAGGCACTTTCACCGCTAATAGAGGTTTTGCCTTGCTGTTTCACCTCTTGGATGATTTCCTCTAAAAGTTTCTCACCTCTATCCAAAGTTCTGAGGAAATTGGCTTCTTCCCGTTGCAGTTCCGCTTTAATTGCTGCTTCCCGTTGGCGGACATTGGGGTAAGCTGATTCTGAAAGAGAAATTGCAGTTTCGGCAACTTGGTTAATAAATTCACTGGTAATTCCCAATAATCGCCCATGACGAACCACTCGCCGAATTAAGCGCCGCAGCACATAACCCCGTCCCACGTTGGAGGCGCGAATTTCATCGGCAATCATTTGTACCACAGAACGGACATGATCACCAATAACTTTTAAGGAAACTTTGGTGGTTTCGTCGCTTTTGTGGTAATCAATTCCGGCAATTTCGGCTGCTGTCTCAATAATCGGGAAAATTAAATCAGTTTCATAGTTATTCGGCACTTGTTGGAGGATTTGCGCCATCCTTTCCAAACCCATGCCGGTATCAATGTTTTTGTTTTGCAGAGGTGTTAATTTACCTTCAGCATCCCGGTTATATTGCATGAATACCAGGTTATAAAACTCGATAAACCGGGTATCGTCTTCTAAATCAATGTTTTCATCTCCCAATTCTGGGTGAAAATCATAATAAATTTCTGAACAAGGGCCACAGGGGCCTGTGTGTCCAGATACCCAAAAGTTATCATCTTCGCCCATGCGCTTAATTCTGGCTTCCGGTACGCCAATTTCATCGCGCCAAATATTATAAGCTTCATCATCATCTTCAAAGACGCTGACAACTAGCTTTTCTGGTGGTAAGCCGAAAACTTGAGTTGATAATTCCCAGCCCCAGGCGATCGCTTGTGGTTTAAAATAATCCCCAAAGCTGAAGTTACCCAACATCTCAAAAAATGTATGATGGCGTTTGGTGCGTCCCACGTTTTCGATATCGTTTGTCCGGATGCACTTTTGGGATGTGGTAGCGCGATTAAATTCTGCTGTGCGCTGTCCCAGGAATATCGGTTTAAATGGTAGCATCCCCGCAATTGTCAGCAACACAGTGGGATCTTCCGGGACGAGGGAAGCGCTGGGGAGAATTTGGTGTCCTCTTTCGGCAAAGAAGTTCAGGAATAAGTCGCGAATTTCGTTACCGCTAAGTTTCTGGGGATTAGAAGGCATGGGTGGAAAAGTAGTTTCAATAGTCGTTTTTACAGAAAAGTATGCCGCAGGATCGGGCATCTATGCCATAGGTGAGTTGCGGCTGGGATAGGTATATACTGCGTGTATTTCTATCAGTAGCTTTATACAGCAGCTTGCTACTGCGTTTGGTAAATCAAAAGATCATGAACCACAGATAAACACAGATGTAGACGTGTAGCGGCTACCCGCAGGGTAAACAGATAAATACAGATAAACTGCTTTATATATATATTTTGGCATTTTGTTTCAGTTTTCTGCCAGATTTTTTTGCCAGTGGGGAGTTATAGTTATGTCCAGCCATTGGTACTGCTCTATCTGTGAATTGCACAATTACCTAACTTCAGTCAGATGTGCGATCGCTATTTGTATGCATATTATTGGTTTAATCAACAACACTCAAATTCATCTATCGAGGTCAGTCATGGTACTCAAACTAAAAGTCCCGGATATTGCTTGTGATGATTGTGCGGCAAAAATCACCCAATCTATTCATGTCATGGAACCTAATGCTTTAGTCGATGTCGATGTTCAAGATAAAACAGTCACTGTGCAATCTTCTGCTGCTGAGGAATCAATTAAACAGGTAATTGTTGCTGCTGGTTTTCATATTGAAGGCTATTGATGATCACCGGAAAATTTTGCCAAAATTTAGATATAGAATTAGTTAGATCAAAACTAAATAATCCTGCTATTGGCACTCATTTAATGAGCGGAAGCAAAAAACTTCTGCTCTGGGATATTTATGTATATTCACTCAGCTATTTGATAAAAATTCAGATTTTACAGCCAAATCAACCCATATTATCTCAAATTTCACAAAACAAAATAAAGCTTTATATTTTACAAAAATTATTTATATTTCTCTATAAGAAATTTTAAAATAATAGGTAAATACAAGGTTTGTGATTGTGTAATTTTTTGGGATCACTCATGATCTGAAATGACACTAATACTTTTAAATCAGCGGAAAATGTTCCGTATTTCTACTGTTAAAAAAACCTAAATAAGAACAGAAAGTAATTATGAGTATTCACCGTTATCGAAGTTGCATCATAATATATAAGTATTTGAGCTATTGAGAGTTTATACTATCAAAATAGTATAATTTCCTTTTGATACAGATACTGTCATATTTGCTATTCGCAAAGAAACAGGAAAATTTAGCTTAAAATAGGGCAGAAATCACAGTTATGAAAATTTCTATTCTAGTGTTTGGAAATCAGAACTTTCTCGAGACACTTCCCGATCATCTCCTGGAACTCAGCAATTTTACTATAGAAGTGATCATGAATGTCAATCAGGCAGTGTCGCGCATTCAACTGGCACCGCCGGATGTCATACTTGCACAAGCTAGTCTAGTTGGGAGTATGGAACTCTGCCGGTGGCTGAAAACCCAGACTCAGCTATCCTGGATATACTCTATTTTTCTAGAAGATCGTCTCCAACAAATTGCTGCTAGACAAGAGCATGACTGGGAGTGGGAATTAGAAATGACTGCTACTGTACTCAGACAAGGAGCAGACGCTTATGTTTGGCAGCTTTCTGAGGCAAAGACAGAGCCTAATTTTACAGATATAACTGCACATCATACTCTATTGGCAGCTCACTTGATGGTAGGTGTGCGGAAAGCCCAGAAATACCGCGATTTGCTGCGGACAAATGATCGATTGTCAACCATGGCCTTAGCTGATTCGTTGACAGAGATGAATAATCGCCGGGCTTTGGAATGGGAATTACCCAAACAAATTAAATTAGCTCGGATTCAAAACATTCCTTTGAGTTTAATTATTTTAGATGTGGACTATTTTAAACAAGTTAACGATACCTATGGGCATTTAGTTGGCGATCGCCTTTTACAATTACTATGTAACCGTCTGCGAAATAATCTGCGGACTCAAGATACTCCCTTTCGTTATGGTGGAGAGGAATTTGTCGTGGTTTTAGCTAACACTGCTGGCGAGGAAGCCTTGCTAGTGGCGAAACGGATCAATAGTATAATTAGCGAGGAAGCCTTTAAAATCAACACTAAAATAGCTATTAATCTCACCATTAGCTTGGGTGTAGCCTGTCTGCAAGCACAAGATGATGATCAGGGGTTAGATTTGCTACATCGTGCTGATCAATACTTGTTGCAGGCTAAATCTGCTGGACGTAATCAAGCTATTGGGCGTGACTATTCCTCCTCTGTTTCGCCTCTCAAAGCAGTTTCTTCATAGTTACGCGTCTGTTCCAGAGGTTCAGGGAGCAGAATCATTAATTATCCGCTGACAATCGCTCACAGAGGCGCGTTGTTGCATGGATTTGACTAAAGCTTCGTAACTCGACCAATTTTCTTGCAGTAAAGTTTTGGCTTGCAGAAGATGAAACCGTTGTTTCTGTTCAGAAGCTGATTGGGAAAAACCTAAACCCGCTAAGACTCCTGCTAGCTTGCTGCGATCATCAGCCCCACCTTCAGCATGATTAAAAACTAAAGTTTCCGCCACAATACCCGCCATCCAAATTGTACAATAGCGGTCTATGATCTGGGCGCTGATTGTCCCCCGTTCTAATTGAGATGCTAATTCAACATCTTCAAAACTCACACCACCTTGTCCCGGTTGTCCTTGTTTCCAAGCTTCCCAAGCACTGAGTGTATAGCCAGTTACCGGAATATCCAGTAGATGCGCTGTGAGAAAATGACCGGCTTCGTGGTGGATAATGCGATCGCGATGTTGCCCAGAAAAACCAGCAATCCAATCTAAAATTATCGTACCGCCCTGTCCTTGCAAACTGAAATTATCAAAAGTGGCTATTCCCAAAATTGCGAAGGTAGCCAGTGCTGGTACGGCTGGAGACAAATGAATTAATGGCCCCAACAGCACGGATAAAGTCATGAAAAAAATCGATATAGCAACTAAATTTAAAGCAGTTTGACTCATGCGGTTTTTTTAAATGCAGTTTAATCCTGATTTATCTCAATCATGTGAGATGCTTTGAGTTCTTTGCACTTAGCCTCTGCCGCCTGATAAGCTGCTAAATATTCCTGACCACCCAGCATGACATCACCGTAATATTCATAAGGTGCATCACCATAGATTGGTAATGGATCATCTTCTGGATAATCTTCTTTTGATTCTTCAATAATCGCTTGCAGTTGCTTGATACTAAAGCTTTGGGCGGCGAAGTACCAAAGTTCTTCGGGGGTTTTGTGCAGGTGTGGTAAAGTAGGATCGATAATGCTGCCCACAGAATCATTTACAGCAGCATCGCTGAGTTCTATCCAACCATGTTCAATGGGTTCTGGCATTTGGGCAACAGCTAAAAATCCCTGGACATACTTGGCTTTCTCTGTGGCTAATACTGCTTTGTAAGCATTATTAAATGGCTTATTAGCTTTGCTTTTTATGCTTTGGGCAATTTCCATTGAAAGCTGTTCATTCAATGCTTTGTTCATCTACAGCGGGGATTAGAGCAATGACAACCATATTTTATCACCGTTTATCCGCAAAAACTGAAACTGTCTGGACTAGTACAAGTCGGCGGCAAACTGAGGTACTAAAGCCTTTAAAGCTTTACCTCGATGGCTAATTGACCCTTTCAACTCCCGCGACATCTCTGCAAAGGTCAATTGCTTTTCTGGAACGTAAAATATAGGATCGTAGCCAAAACCACCTTCGCCACGGGGTGCATGAAGAATTTCGCCGCGACATATACCTTCTGATTCTAAGGCAATTGTACCATCAGGACGAGCGATCGCCACGGCACAGACAAATTGTGCTTGGCGATTGACTGCGTTACCTAATTCTCGCAATAGCCTAGCAATGCGTTCTGAGTCGCTGCTGCCATAACGTGCCGAATATACGCCTGGTGCGCCATTCAGGGCATCTACTTGCAAACCCGAATCATCAGCGATTGCCCATTGTCCTGTGGCTTGAGCCACTTGGGAAGCTTTCAGAGCGGCATTAGCGGCAAAGGTTGCGCCTGTTTCTTCAACTTCTAATTCTTCTGGTTTTAGTGTTAATTCCCAACCAGAGTTTGCCAGATAAGCTTGCAGTTCCCGCAGTTTACCGGGATTTCCTGTAGCTACCACCAGTAATTTAGTCATATTTTTAGTTCACAGTTAACAGTTAACAGCAGCCACAGATTACAGACAGCTGTTAACTTCTATTAGAGATTTTCAAGTTATCCATATTGTGGGGTGGACATCTTGCCCGCCCTGATGGAGGGACGGGTGGGGACACCCATCCCACAACAAAATTTGTCATGTTTTTTATTTGGAGTTTCCTTATTCTGCCCAATTTTTCGCCCAAGCCAGGGTTTGATGCACTTGTTCCAGTGTGGCGGCTTCGCAATACAAGCGTAGTACTGGTTCTGTGCCGCTAAACCGAATCATTAACCAGCTATGATCAGCTAGGCGGTATTTATAGCCGTCTATGGTTTGGCAATCAATTACAGGTTGACCGGCAATTTCTGTTAATGGTTGGGTTTGCAGTTGTTGTAAAAGACGCGATCGCACGTCCATACTGGCTAAAGGTAAATCAATCCGATCATAAGCTGAGGTGAAACCTGTTTGCTCTTGCAAGGAGCGATAATAATCGCTTAAATCTAAATTAGATTCCACAATCGCCTCTAGAACATACAGCGCTGATAGCAGTGCATCACGTTCCGGAATATGGCTACCATAACCGATTCCTCCCGACTCTTCCCCACCTAACAATACATCTGCAACTAACATTCTATCGGCGATGTATTTATATCCTACGGCGGTTTCAAAAAGTGACAAGTTATGCAGTGCTGCGACACGGGGAATCAAATCAGAACCGCTGACAGTTTTGACGATTTCACCGCTAAAGCCGCGCCGGAGGGTTAAGTGATCGATTAATATGGGGATTAAAATTTGGGAACTTAAAAAGTTAGCGTTTCCATCCACTGCGGCGATGCGATCGCAATCGCCATCGAATACTAACCCCACTGCTAAACCTGATTTATCTGTTTGGCGGTGAGTTTTGATCACCGAAAATAAACGAGATAGGTATTTTGGTAAAGGTTCTGGCGCACCACCTTCAAATAAAGGATCGCGATCGCTGTTGATTTCTTGGACACCATCGCCCAATAATCTAGCTAATCCCCCAGCTGCCGCACCATGCATGACATCAGCAAATAATGTCAGTTTACCAGAGGCGATCGCTGCTTGAATCTTAGTAATATTTACCTTAGCTTTTAACGCTGTGATGTAACTCGGCCAGGGATCAAACGGTTGTTGTTTCCCAGGGGTAGCCACTGCATCAGGTACACCAGCAGATAATAACGTTTCTATTTCTTTAGTCACTTCTGGCGGTACTGAACCACCAAAGCAACCCTTGACTTTTAAGCCTAAATATGTTCCAGGGTTATGACTAGCTGTAATTACTAGCGCCCCCAAAGCATTCAGTTCTTTAGCCGCCCAACTAAAAGCCGGAGTTGGGGCATAACTTTCGCTGAGTAAAACATCAAATCCGATAGCGGTGACAGAATCAGCCACAGCACGAGCAAAATCTTCCGCCATAAATCGGCGATCGTAGCCGACAATAATTGTTTTGCTACCAACTGTAGAAAAATATGTATTATGTAATACTTGTGCAGCAACTGGTGCGACTAGGGCTAGGCGTTCAAAGGTGAACTCATCACCAATAACCCCCCGCCAGCCGTCTGTACCAAACTTAATGGAGTTAGCAGCCACTGGCATGGAAATATCCCAACTGTTTACGAGAGGATTTTAGCATTTGTGACAGACATCAACTCAAAAATTCAACTTCTCAGTCACCATCGGGCAAAGCCCAGGTAAATTGTGGTGATGATGGTGTCAATGATTGGGCATTTAAGGCTTGATTCAATTGGTCTGGTGACAAAGACTTTAACAAACTGAGATTTAAGGGAGCTTGGCTGAGATATTGGGCATAAGATGGTTGTAAATAAGGAGCGTATTCAGAGCGATTGAGCAGATGAGTTTCCCAAAAAGCCACATTCAAGGCTTTGAGATAATCATAGGCTGGTGCAGGGTTCGGACCCAGTAAAGCGGGTGGTATCGGCAACACACCATTTTCGGGAGTTGGTTCCGCGATCGCACTAAAATGAGTTGCGTTTTCGATTAATACCAAGTACTTATTTGGAGTAGCCAGCCAGGTGAAGGGGCGAACCTGCTCAGATACGATGGGGGTAGCAATATCCTGACTACTTGCAACTAGCATCACAGGAACTTGAATTTGACTGATCTGACTTTCACCAAAAATTGAGCTAGATAAAGGATTAATGGCAACAACTGCTTTAATCCGATCGTCTTGGAGTAGGTAATTTTTTGCTTCTAACTCAGTGACTTGACACTGCAAAAACAGTGATAAATTAAAAGAGGAAATATCGGCACCACAATCTTTTTGCAGCTGCTGAAAATTAATATTTGCTCCTGCCAAAGTTAAAACAGTATAACCACCAAAAGATTGACCAATTACCCCGACTTGCTGAAGATTCAGTTTTCCTTGAAGTTCAGGATTTGATTTTTCCCGGCGCTCAAGTTCATCGAGGAGAAACTTAATATCCAAAGGTCGGTTAATAAATTCTTCTGCTTCTAATGGCCCCGCTAAACCTGTTAAGTAGCGCTCAACTCGTTCAGCATTACTCCCAGGATGTTCTAATACAGCCACTGCAAAACCGTAGGATGCTAAATGTTCAGCCAAATAAGCAAAAGAAGAACGGTCGGAAGCAACACCATGAGAAATCACAATCACAGGAAAGGGCGGTGAGGAATCTTCTGGGCTGGTTAATGCTGTTGCTGCTGGTAAATAAAGATCAGTTGGTATAATCCGAACTGACGAGTCAGCGCTAGCGCTAGCGCGAGACTTATCCGTGAGAATCAACTCAGTTCGTTGCCAAGTAAATGAACCAGGCGATCGCAAATCTGGCAATTGAGCAAAGTCAATATTAGCATTGTGAGCTGCTGCGTTGAGGGAATCAATAGACTTAGCGCTGGCGATCGCTTCTTGTTGAATCCAAGTCACAACCTCATCCCTTTTCTGTAATACTTGCAATAAGTCATCGACTATCTTTAGCCCCTCTGTAAAATTGAGCCGCACTGTCCGGGAGGGAAACTGACGCAGCAAATTCGTCACTGTTAACCCTTCTGGATCAGCAGCAGCCAAGATCAAAGCACTTCTGAGGGCAAAAAAGCCATTTTGCCTAGATTCATTGCGGAGTAAGCTTCCTAAACCTTGTATGAGGTCTTCGCCTATAGGGGAGTAAGTCACCTGAGACACCAAGGTAGGAGTGACATTAAACCGCTCCTGGAGCAATTCTCGTAATTGCGCCAGTTGCTGAGGATTGGCACGGCCAGCATAAAACGCCAATTCATCCGTGATTTTGCCTTCTTTCGCAAATATTTCTAAAGAGTCAACACTGAGGGAGAACTCACCAAAGGGAGGGTAAAAAAAGCTAATCCGTTCCGCCCCCAGTCCGGGGGTAGCAGTCAGAAACGTAGATAGCAGCCCTAAGCTTAAATATCGCCAAAGTTTTTTCATCAATTTAATAAAATTAATCTATATATTGGCAAAGTTCACAAAAATGAACTTAATTGCAGTATACCTTCTTAAAAGGAAAGCAAAAAGTAGCCAAAAATATAGGGTTGACAATCATGCCCCCCCTGTTAAAATACTAGTTGTCAGCTGATTGTTACGGCTTGGGTTTTTGCCCTTTAGAACAACGATCAAACCACTCCTGATATTTTTGCTGTAGCGACTCATCTGTAACAGCAATGGTGATTTTCACCTGGTGACAGCCGTGATTGTGTTCGAGAGCGATCGCATTTAAAAGTAAACTAGCAATTTTCGGTGAAGTAAAATCACCATGCACAGTTAAATGACCATCCAGAATTGTCCCTTCATGACTTTGTAACGCCATCAACTCAATCCCAGAAATATCACCTTGGCTTAAGTCAATTTCAGCAAGTTGTTTATTTTCTGAACCAACTTGTTCCACAATTAATTTTTCCCGCCGCACAGGTACTTGCACCATGCGAGTTTCAATTTCTTTGCGAACAATCACCTCACCAATTTTGTGTTTCCTGCTATCAGCTATCAGTCGTTCTTCTATTAAACGCACAATATTTTCTTCATCAACTTCCCCTGCATTCGCTGTGTCCAATTCACTTGTGAGCATTTGTTTATTCGTAGTATCCAGTTCAGTGAATTTATCTCCTGTTCCTTGACCGTTTGGTGTTTCTGGTTCTAAATATTCAGGCATAAGCTCTACTTCTGATTTGTCTATATCTAGGAGAATAGATTGAGTTGAATTGTCGATTTTCTTGATTTTTTTGCTCAACAATAAAACTAAACGATGTGAGTTTACATCTGGTGTACCATGCTTGAGAAATTTTTCATTCGCCTGTTGAAATATAACTAAATTCAACCGCCGATTAGCATCCAAAATTAAATCTTTGACTTTCCCTACTATTTGACCTTGCCTATCAGTAACAGCAAAATCCCGGACTTTGTTTTTTAAAGTTTCTAGCAAAGTCTGGATACTAGCCTTCTGCTCTACTTGTTTAAATTCATTTGCCATTGGTTGGCTATTCATAAAAAAAAATGATGAAATGCTTTTATAAAAACTAGTTATGTCCAATTCCTAGAAATATTTATAAATCTCTACTTTTTCGATTGGTTTATACAAATTCAAGCCCAAGATAACTGGTAATTTTTGCCATTTATTTAATTTCATTCCTCAACCCAATTTACTTTAATTAAAACTGGGGATGATTACAAGTACAGGTAAAGCTAATTTAAACAGCCCCACCTGCACTATATTTAATTAGTCATTCGTTCGTGGCTAATTGCTGTTTGATCATTGATTAGCGTTCCTCAACTGGAAGATTAGGAGTATTCACATCTAACTCTTCGCGTCGTACAGTTCCTTGAGTCTCAACTGTCTCTTGGTCTACAACCTTTGTCACTCTGACTTCTTCACGCAAAACTGCCTCTTTGCGAACATCAGCTGTTTCTTCATGGAGTTCTACACGAGTAACTTCGCCCTCGCGGAAATTAGCTTCCTGAGCAGAAACCACCCTACCCGCATCTTCTGGAGTAATCCGCTCAATCACAACATGCTCTTTTTCTACCGGAACTGAAATTCTTGCAGTTTCACTTTCAACGTGCTTACCAATTGCTACTTCTCCAGTTTTATGGCGAACTTTATTAGCAATCAGCCGTTCTTCATACAATCGTAGAGTTTGATGGTCTTGCTGATTTAGGTTGTACAAATCAGGTTCTTCTGCGTAAGTATAACTGTCACGGTTGTAACTTGGCTTAGTCGTCGCCGTCGCCGTCCGGGTCGATGCGTCTACAGGTCTGGTGCCATACTTATCATCACGATAAACCCCACGCACCTGTTCTTCATAGTCGTAATCAAGTGTTCTACCTTCTTCAAATTTCGGTAAATCTTCCGCTTGTTCTCTAGTCATACCAATGGCATAGATGCGATGAGCATCATAGTCAATGCGGGAGCGTCCAACTGGTAGTAATACTTGTTTCCCAAATATCCAAAAACCTAAATCAACAATTAGATAGCGAAAATGCCCTTGTTCATCAACTAAAACATCGCTGACCGTGCCAATCTTTTCATCAGTTCTGTCTGTGTAGACACCTAGCCCTTTAATGTCATCACCTTGCATAGTTTCGTGGTAATTGGGATCAAAATCTGCTAACTTGTGAAGAACCATGACATTTTACCTCTGAGTTTTCATACCATCTCTTAACAACTAAGATAAATCTTCATTGGCGGCTTTACCTCCTACTATTGAATGACTTTTTGAAATTATTCAACATCAAAAGTTATAGATATTTTTCCCATTAATTATATGTAAAATATCAAAATCATCTGACTCTGCTGATAACTAAACAAATTTCCCAAAAGTACAGGCAGAGTTAAAGTTTTCCCTGCCTGCATCATTTAAGATAAATCTCCAAAACAAATTTTTTACTCAGATACTCAAACAGATTCCTCTCTTTTTGTACCAGTTTCATCCACATGCAATTCGCCTGTAGTATCAATATCTAACTGTTCTCGGCGAATTGTGTCTTGTGCTTCTACTGTCTGCCGGTCTACAATTTTTTTCACTCTAACTTCTTCGCGTACAAACGCTTCTTTACGAATTTCCGGGGTTTCTTCGTACAATTCGATGCGTGTTACTTCCCCTTCTTGAAATTTGAGTGCGTTCGGATCTACAACTGTTCCTGCTTCTGTTGGCGGAACTCGTTCAATCAAAACACGTTCTTTTTTCACAGGTACTGTCACCCTTGCCGTTTGTGTTTCAATATGCTTACCAACTGATACCTCCCCAGTCTTGACCCGATGCTTGTTAGCAATCAATCGTTCTTCATACAGCCTGAGAGTTTGATGATATTGTTCATTTAAAGTATATAAATCTGGTTCTCTTTCGTAAATAGATGTCTGCCGATCATCAGATTCATATCTGCTGTGAGGACGAAAAACATGACCTACCTGTTTTTCATAATCTTCATCAACAGTCATGCTCTCTTGATATTCAGGTAAATGTTCGACTTGTTCTTTACTCAATCCATCAACATAAACACGTTTAGCTGGATAATTGATGTGAGAAAGCCCTATTGGTAGTAATATCTTCTTACTAATAGAGTCGAAGCTAGTGTCAATGACTAAATACCGAAAACGTCCATCTTGGTCAAGTAAGGCATCAGCCACAGAACCGACTCTGACTCCTCCTTCGGTGTAAAGTTCTAAAGTTTTTACATCATCACCGCCAAAGGTTTCTCGGTAGTTAGGGTCAAAATCTTCGAGTTTGTAAAGAGGCATAGGTTTCAAGTTGTCGAATATTTATCTCTATCAGCATAAATATTATTACCTTGGTTTTCCTCTGGCTGGCGGATGAACTTAGGGAATATCTTTTATGGGGCAAATCTCAATAATTTGCAATTCCCTAGTTGGATATAACTTAATATTTTTATTTTCCCTCTATTCCAATATTCCATAAGTAAGAGAAAATAAATCCTTAGTGAATATAATTTACGAGTAAACTTCCATACCCAGCATTGAAGTTCTCCATCATAGGACTGATAACTGTTACCTGATTAAACACTTTAACTCAGTAGCAGGAAATTTGCTGATCACTCCACCAAAGCGATCGCATAGTCCAAGAGAAAAGGGGTATTAGTCTCGCGCCCTTTCCCCTAGACAAAATATTGAGTTCGTGCCATTAGAAAAGTCGAAAAATAAACGGATAACGGAATGGTTGATCTGGCTGGTTGAAACAATGCAACAGCGCCCAAATTGTCAATCCCCAGTGTAGAGCAAAACCCAACGCCACCAAGGGAAAAAATAAAAGTCCTCCCAAGCCAAAGGTGAGGAAAGATAGAATCCCCATTGGCACACCAATTACAGTTGCCCAGAACCAAACATTGAAGTGAAAATTAATCGATTCTTTAGCGTTGCTTTTCACAACTGGGTCGTCAGAAATTAGAGTAATGACAATAGGAACCCCAATAGAGAATAATGTTGTACTAAAGAAAATCGCCCCGTGAGACAGAGATGATAGTAATCTACGCTTATCAGGATCGTATTTAACTTGCATTCTAGTGTCCTCTCAACTTAGTTTATAACTCTGATTGTAACGAACACATAATATGTAGAGTAATACAGTTAACCGTACACTGAAAACTTTTCCCACCTTCCTTAAGATAAACTAGGATAGAAGATTTACTCAAGAAAGGTGATAAAAAATGAGTCGCATCAATCCCTACAAACTACAAATGCAGATTACCCGGATGTTTGAGCAAGGGCAATCATTCTTTGCCATCACCAAGGTGCAAGACTGGTTAAAAGAACGCAAACATAACCCATTAGATTATGATATTATTTTCCATCAAAAACCCGCGCCCCCTGGTTCCGAAGAAGTTATAGCAATAGAAATTGAACTACGCCGCAAAGATGGACAGCCTGTAGATCCTTGGTTACAAGAGCAAGCTAATCTTCACGGTTGATGGTTGCAAGCATAAATACTAGTAATATAAAATACTGGATCTAAGTAAGTAAGTGAGCAAGATTCGATGTAGATGAAGAAACATAAGTTCTCCGTAGGGTTTGTTATGCCGTAGGCTAACGCACCTTGAATTTTTAAAGTCTCTACTCCTCTAGGCTTTAACACGCGCACCCGAAGTATTGATGGTGCGTTGCGCTGCGCGACAACAGACCCTACAGTTAATTTTTCTTTACGTATTATAAATTTCGTGCCTATCTACTAAACATCACAGTAGATTCTAGCTTCCCGTTCCAGATCCTGAATTTCTCTTCTCCATTGTTCAAGCCTGTATTCTCGATCGCGCAATTGATTTGCTGTTGGGTTTCTGTAAGTTTCAGTTCCTGGGTTTGGGTTAACTCCCTGATTTTCCAGCCATTGGCGGCAAAAAAACTGCCAAAGAAATACATGATCGTGCTTATCGCCACCCAGAAAACGAATCCGTTTAACTGAAAGCCTTGATTCACCAAAAAGGATTTGTTGAGTTGTGGAATTGTGAGGAAACAGCCGCGTCTCACTACCTCTTCCACGAAAAAATTCGACCACAAACAAGTCACCAAAATCGAATATACAAACCTCCGTGGGATCACTACCATCATCCTCTAGTAGATCAACATCACCTTGAATTTGATATCCTATGGCAATTTGTGATGTGCTGGGTAACAAAATCCGAAGCCGTTCAAAGCGGTTACTGTAGTTAGCCCAAAATTCTCTGCAAATACGTAGCCTATTTGACTCGAAGGATTCTAAAGCAAGCCTGCTCAATATTACATCTACTAAGTTTTGGAAATCACCATAATTAATGCCTCCAATCCACTCTCGAAGTCTTTGCCTAGCTGGTTCGGAAAGTTTATACCAATTGTCACCATTTCTATAATTATTTCGTAACCAATCAACTAGGAAATAATGATTTTTTACTATATCATGAGAAACACGAGTGAGTAAATAATCAACAGCTTGTATTTGCTGACTATCTGACATTTCATTCAAGCAACTTAACAACCAAGTTACTTGTTGCTGATTTGGAGAAATGATTTTGATAAAATATGGTGTTATATATTCTATGAATTGGCTGAATAATGGAATATAAACTGGTAAATCTCTTTGAATTTTGTTGAGTAATTCCGTTTGATTAACACGCTGTTCACAAGCAATTTTTGCTAATTCTCTCCCTGGTTGTTGACTGCAAAGCGCCCGAACAATTTGAACTGGTAGGAGGTGATTAACTAAGTTAGAATTAGCAAAGACATCAAAAGATTCAGCTAGAGACTTGGCTAACACCTGTTCTTGCTGATCATGAGAATAAAGAGCTAAACGCCACAATAGCTGATGTTGCAACCATGAGTTAGAAATTGCTACCTTCCAAATGGCTGCTGATGTTTTCCGAGAACGGTCAGTATTTTGTTTATCCCACTGTGCTTTAGCATGGATGCAGTAAACCCAGTCCAACTGACATATTTGTTCAGTTTTACCCTGTTCAATAGCTGCTAATAATTTATCAACACTGGGGATTGATATTGTGGCATCTGGTAAGTTACTGGCAAGCTGAATCAGTTGATTAGGAATACATTGGGGAGGTTCAGGTAAGGAAGGAAGGAGAAACTGGAAATCCAAGATTTTTCTCCTTTAAAGAGAGGTTTCAGGAATATCATTTTTTAACTCATCATTACGAAACTGAAAGCGAAAAACTACCTTGCGATCGCCTGGATTATCTCGATTCTGGTCAGATTCAATTTCTCCACGACCAGCAGCTAATATTTTCTGGCTTAAAGCTGCTTTTGTAGGGAAACTAATATCAGAAAAAATGTATTTATACACTGACAAAGACCTTAGTAAACTCAGTTCCAGATTTATTTGTTCATCTCCTTCTGAGCTAGTATGACCTTCAATAACTACACGGCTAATTTCCTGATCAAATTCTTCTTTTGAGAAAATCACCCCACTGTAAACGGGAATAAAGCTGCTAAGAAAGGCTTTTCCTTCTGGTTTTAGTTCGGTACTTCCCCTAGCAAACAGAATTGATTCTTGAATACTAATATCTCCAGTTTCAGGATTGACTTTGACATTGATATTGTTACTTTTCATCTCGCCCACAACATTACCAATTATTAACCTTTTTGGGACATCTTTTTGTGCAAGCTGGAGTAATGTAGTGATAAATAGCAAAGCAAAAAACATGAGTAAACCAGACATCAAATCACCAATCGATAGATAGATGCTAGAGTCATCATCCTCTATAATCTCTCGCTCAATAAATTCGTCGCTGCTCAAATCAACCATGTTTATGACTCCATTGGTAACGCTGCTACCAGTACTTCTGCTGTTTTGAGTAAATTTCCGCAAACTCTAGCCATAGAAGTATCTGCTTGTTGGAAAAAGTTAACTTGTAAGTCAACAGTCCTTTGCATAGAACCTTCAAGATGACTTTGCCAAGCATGAAGGCTATTGTCAAATTTTTGATTCAAATTGCTGTATGAATTATCAACTTTTTCCAGTTGTTCCCCAATACCACGAGCTAGATTTTCTAGTTGTATGAGTCGTTGTCCATCGTTCAATCCAGCCGCAATCACTAATTTGTTAATTTGTGCGACAGATTCCTGAATTTTAGTCATACTTGCATCTACTGCTTGAGTCAATTCACTACGTCTTTGACATTCATCTCGGAAGACTTGATCAAGATGCTTCACAACTCCAGATAATCCTTCCTGTTGTTTGCCTAGTGTTCCCTCAAGTAAGGTGTTTTGCTCTTGAAAAAAAATCTGTAAATTCCTTTGATATTCTTCCCTAAACCTTGTCAAATCATCTTCCTGAGATGTTTGTTGTAAAACACCTCTTGTATCTGTTTTAAATTCATTTACACTGTCTCCCAAATTGTGAGCAAATTCTTGAAGTTGTACCAAAGTCTCTTGTTGAAAGTTCTGAATTGTCAGGATGGAATTTGCCAAACTTTGAGAGATTCCGCCGAGTTTCTGATGCAGATTCAGCACGGCTGTGGAAGCTTGCTGGGTTAACTCAGCACTTCTATCTAGTCGGTCTGCAATGGGTTCGAGTACCTGAATTCGCAAATCGTTAATGAGTAATTCTAAAACTCTCTGTCCCTGATTTTCTTGAAGTTCCCGAATTTTTTTCTGTTCATTGAATATTTCTTTTAAAAGTGGGAAAATTTGCTGCTTGACAGATTCTCCAATAGCTGAAGCTGACAAATGATTTAAACCTGCGAACTGTTCTGCTATACTCCTACCTACAGCTTGACCAATATCTTCTGCCTTTAGGTGTTTAAACCCGGTCAAATTTTGTGCTACAAGATTAAGTGCTTTAGATACTTCAAGGTTATTATCCTCTGCCGTTTTTAAAGTTGTAATATTCTGCAATTTTTGACGCAGACTTTTACGGCGTTTCTGCCGGAGCAAATCACTGCCAAACAAGACTAAAGTAAACAAGCTACCAGAACCAAGCCCCATCAAGGAAGTAGAAAAAGCTGTTTTCATTCCTGCCAATAACTCTGTACTGGCAGTCATGAGTTGTTTGGTATCTTGTGTAGATAAATCGATTCCTTGAAGTCCCTGTTGTATGCCATAGAATGTTCCTAAAACACCGATAGCCGTACATAATGTGGTCACAAAACGCAAGGAAGTTCGAGGGATTGGACGGGCTAACACAGATGGATACTTGATCAGTAAGAATTTGCCGTTTTTTTCCCTTTCTTTCCGAATTATATTTATATCTTCGGGATCTAAATACTTTTCTAACCACTCGTTAACTTTGCCTACAGGCTTTACATATTTACCCTTTTTTACTTTATTCAAAAAATCAATAGCGGCTTTAGTTGTCCCCAAATATTGCAATACTGTGTAAAATTCGACAACAATTGCGACTCCTAACACAACAGCAATTGCCCAATGAAAAAGTCCGTTATCCCAAATAATGTCCCAAAGTTTCGTTATTTCCACACTGTACCTTTGTTGTTTCTATTGGTTATATTTTTTGGAATTGCTCTAATTCTTTATCTGTGAGAACTTTTTGCGCTACCCGTATTGGCAGATGTTCTGCATACTGGCGGTTTCCTATAGGTTCCCGGAGACGTAACCCATAAGCTGGTTCACCTTCTGATTCTTGATCCTCAATTAAATAAACCTGTTTTGGTGCATAACTTCGCAACAAACGAACCTGCAAACAGGTTTTTAAATCCCGTGAAGAAATAGATAGGGATGAATCTTGTCCAAATAATTCACAAGCCAATTTCCAAGCGTGGTTAATTGCAACAATTTCATTAACCAACTTCTCCACTGAGGGGCGCAACAGTTCAGCCGCTTGATTAGTCAATGCTTTTACCCTATTTGCCTGAGCTTCAATAGGCTTATTATTCCCAAAAATCCCAACTTTTTAACCTTTTTGCCAAAAATATCGCCATTCTATTTGAGCGGTTAAATACACTGCTCATTTCACCCCCAGATACTCTTTCAGCTCTTTACTCTATCTCTGGTGTAGTTAAATAAAATACTTTTTTAACCGCAGAGGCACAGAGAACGCGGAGATACAAAAAAGTTTAAAAAGTCAACTCATACAAAAAAGGCTAAATCCCTGTCTTGTTATCCCATGTGATCAAAACAGGATTCAGCCTCATAAATGCGGAAGGTTTAGAACATTGTGTGAGTAGTCTCTACTCTACCATAAGCTTATTGAGATTTAATAGCACTTTTTTATAAGAAATTTCTTTACTATTACAGATTTGTTAACCAATAATATCCTTTAAATCTATTACAGACAAGCCTATTGCAGCCTTAGCTATAGATTCCGTTACAAAAGTTTATCCTAAATTAGTGACAAGAACTTTCAACAAGTCTGATAATATGTTTTTAACGTTTATTGAGATAGATACTCATTAGTTGGGTTTATTGATCTCAGACATAGGCAAAATTTCTCAGGAGCTAATGTCATGACAAGCATGGCTGTTCAAACTCCGGAATCGATTCCCTGGTGGTCAGGGAATGCCCGGTTAACACAACTCTCAGGGCGACTTTTAGGCGCTCACGTTGCTCATGCGGGGTTAATCGTTCTGTGGGCAGGTGCGACAACCCTGTTTGAAGTCGCCCACTTCCACCCTTCGCAACCAATGTATGAGCAAGGCTTGATTTTATTGCCCCACTTAGCAACCCTTGGATGGGGTGTGGGTAGCGGTGGACAGGTGGTAGATACCTATCCTTACTTTGCTATCGGGGTCATACACCTAATTAGCTCTGCTTTTCTAGGATTGGGTGGGATTTTTCACGCCCTCCGTGGCCCTGCCATCTTAGAACAAAGATTTTCCTTCTTCGCCTATCGCTGGGAAGATGCCAACAAAATGACGACAATTTTAGGCATTCATCTAGTCTTACTGGGTCTAGGTGCTGGCTTATTGGTTGCCAAAGCCATGTTTTTTGGCGGCTTGTATGATGCCAATTTGGGTGAAGTGCGAGTCATTTCTAGTCCGACCTGGAATTCCACCGTGATTTTTGGCTATCTCTTTGGTGGTGGCGGTAGAAACTGGATTGCTGGAGTCAACAATCTAGAAGACTTAGTTGGTGGTCATATTTGGGTAAGTATTCTCTGTATCGCCGGCGGTATCTGGCACATGACAACTCAGCCTTTTGCTTGGGCTAAACGGCTGCTTTTTTGGTCGGGTGAAGCATACCTGGCTTACAGTTTGGGGGCTTTAGCTTTAATGAGTGTAATTGCTGCCTATTTTGTTTCTGTCAATACCCTAGCTTACCCAGTTGAGTTTTATGGACCCGCTTTGAATATTGGGTTTGACCGCTTTCCCTACTTCGAGAGTGGAGATTTACTATCTGCTCGCGTTTGGTTGGCAAATGCTCATTTTTGGTTAGGTTTTTTCTTTCTCCAAGGGCATCTCTGGCACGCCCTCCGCGCTGCTGGGTTTGATTTCCGTCAAGGTAAGGTCGTGCATTCAACTCGTGGGGAGGTAATGTAACAATGACAACTGCAACCATAACTCAGCCAAAATCTGGTTGGTGGGCAGGTAATTCCCGATTTATTGATATGTCGGGTAAGCTGTTGGGCGCTCATGTTGCTCATGCAGGTTTGATTGTCCTTTGGGCTGGGGCAATAACTTTGTTTGAAATCACCAAATACGATATTTCCCGACCAATGTATGAGCAGGGGTTAATCCTTTTGCCTCATTTGGCTACTTTGGGTTTTGGTGTTGGCGATCGCGGACAAATTATTGATACCTATCCTTATTTTGTCATTGGTGTTTTACATCTAATCAGTTCCGCCGTACTGGGTGCTGGGGGTATTTATCATGCTCTGTTGGGGCCGGAAGTTTTACCGGAAAATAGAACCTTTTCTGGCTTCTTTGGCTACGACTGGGAAGATGAAGACAAAATGACCACAATTATCGGCATTCATCTCCTGTTATTGGGTGTTGGCGCTTGGTTATTGGTGGCGAAGGCGTTGTTTTGGGGTGGTATTTATGACCCAGAAGTAGCATCTGTAAGAGTAATTACAGAACCAACTCTTAATCCTGGTCGGATTTTTGGCTATCTCTTTGGTTTGTTTGGTAGTCAGGGGATGGCGGCTGTAAATAACCTAGAAGATGTGATTGGTGGACATATCTGGGTGGGGATACTCTGCATTGCTGGCGGATTTTGGCATATCTTCACCAAGCCTTTTAGTTGGGCTAAACAAGTATTGTTCTGGTCTGGTGAGGCTTACTTGTGCTACAGTTTGGGCGCTCTAGCCTATATGGGATTTTTTGCCGCCTACTTTGTAACTGTGAATGACACAGTTTATCCCACAGTGTTCTATGGTTCTTTGGGATGGACTACAACTGCATCGGGAGTTGTGACAGTTCGCACTTGGTTAGCAACTAGCCACTTGGCTTTGGCAATTGTATTTTTAGTTGGTCATATCTGGCACGCTTTGAGAGTCCGTGTGATAGCGGCGGGATTGAATTTTGAGCAGGGAGTTGTCAACTATGCTGGTATGCCAGAAATGGGCAATTTCGATACTCCTGTGAATGCTTCTGATATCACGCTGAATTTTTTGAAGTATCTGCCGATTTACCGTCCAGGTCTGTCGCCTTTTTCACGAGGTCTGGAAATTGGGATGGCACATGGTTACTTTCTGCTTGGCCCTTTTGTCAAACTTGGCCCTCTGCGGAATAGTGAGTTGGCAAGTCAAGCAGGTTTACTAGCCACCATTGGTCTGTTATTGATTTTGTCTATTTGTTTGTGGCTGTATGGCACCACATCGTTTCAAGAAGGTAAACCTGCTTCGGGAGAGTTACCAGAAAACATGAAAACGGGTAAGTCTTGGAGTGAGTTTAATGCTGGGTGGACTGTAGGCAGTTGTGGTGGTGCTTTGTTTGCTTTCTTGGTGTTAGCTAATAGCAGTTTGTTTTTCTAATACCGATTCAACTGTGAATGGGTATATATGAGGAACGAACCACATTGGCGCTAGCCTCTCCCTTTGGGAGAAGGACGCAAAGTACACAAAGGAAAGAAAGAAGGAAAGAAAGAAAGAAAGTTAAATCTATTTATTAGGTGTGAAAATGTCGAAGAAAATTGGGCTGTTCTACGGTACTCAAACTGGCAAGACTGAATCTGCTGCGGAAATGATTCGGGATGCTTTTGGTGGTGATGTGGTGACACTACACGATATGTCTCAGGCTGAGGTTGCTGATTTTGATGAGTATGAATGTCTGATTATGGGTTGCCCAACTTGGAATATTGGTGAACTGCAAAGCGATTGGGAAGGTGTTTATCCTGACCTAGACGATGTTGATTTTAACGGTAAGACGGTGGCCTATTTCGGTACGGGAGACCAACTTGGCTATGGTGATAATTTTCAGGATGCTATCGGGATTTTGGAAGAAAAGATTTCCCAACAGGGTGGTAAAACTGTGGGCTACTGGCCAATTGAGGGTTATGACTTTAGCGATTCTAAAGCTGTGCGGAATGGTAAGTTTTGTGGTCTAGCCCTTGATGATGATAATCAATCTGACCTGACAGATGAGCGGATTAAGGCTTGGGTTGCACAGTTGAAAACAGAATTTGGTTTGTAGAGAATAGAGGCCACGGCATTAGACATCTGGAAGGAAAGAATTTAGAGACGTTCTATGGAACGTCTCTACAAGGTTCTCAAATAAGGCATATTTAATTTTCACTAGATGGATGATGCCTTGGCTGTTTAATTTGTAATTTCTAAATCAACACTATTACGGTTAATTATGTCTGATTTATTCGATGTTCTTTGGTTAAATGCTAGTCCCACTTTGAAGCGTTTTGATCAACCATTGCTGCAACACTTATCTGGGTATATGCGTATCGCTCAGTGGGAATATCAACAATCAAGGGATGAAGCTAGTTCTATAGACCAAGCTGTGCTGTTGCTGCATGATTTTTTAGATTCTTACCCGGATGCGGTGCATTTAGGTGGTCATGGGATTAGTGGTGCGATCGCATTAACTTATGCTAGACGTTATCCTGAAAAAGTGCGATCGCTGACTCTCTTAGCTGTAGGATCTCAACCCGCTAATACTTGGCACGCTCATTATTATTTTCAACGCCAACTTTTCTCAATTAGCCGTGAGCAAGTTCTCGCCAACAGTGTTCGCAGTCTCTTTGGTAAACAACCATGTCATACGGCTAAGAAGTTAATGACGGCTTTAGATAAAGATTTAGAGCGATCGCCTTCACCCCATTCTCTGTTTAAGTTGGTCTATTTACCCAAGGGAGGTGTTTCTATGCCGATGCTGGTCTGCGGTAGCAAAACTGATTCGGTAGTCAATCCACCTGCATTAGATGACTGGCGCAATTGGTTCAAGCCCGAAGATAGACTCTGGCGATCTTCCCAAGGATATCATTTCTTTCACTACTTTCACCCTCAAGAAGTTGGTGAGCAAATTTTAAATTTTTGGGGCTGTTACAAGAGGCGATCATCGCTCGCAATATCTGCACAACCTTCCACCGCTTCCATACATCAATGAAAAACTAGAGGGAGATGAAGAAATAATTCATCTTCCTAATTGCTAACAACAGTTTTTTAGTGACGGCGTAGCCCGATATCACTAATTTTTTGCTGCTTAATTTACGCACCTATTTAAATTATTAACTTTTGTAAAATACCTTCTTTTTAAGAAATATTTGCAATAAAGACATTATTGTCTATGTATCCCGCCTTTAACCACTGCCAGATTAATTTTCTCCCTGGAAAATTGCCGATGGTAGTCATTAATTGGTTGTGGTTGATATTGTCAAAGGTTTTAGCTAACAAATACCTCGCTTCTTCTGGTGCTTGTTCGTCTTCTAACGTAGTCAGTATCATCAGCGCTACCCATAGAGGTAATTGGCGGATATTTCCCAATTCATCTAAATACACTCGATGTACTTGGCTTCCTTCCAGTAGTGTTCGATAAGGATGAATATCACTTTGTTCGGTACTACGGGAGGGATAAATTATCACTGCTTGCCAGTCGCTGTATCTAGTACGGTTGCGGTAAAAGTAAAGTAGAGATTCCGCAAATACTCGTTCATAAAGCTGTTCATCTTTTTGAAATTGTACCTCACAGAAATACACCACTCCAGCACCTTCACTTTCCGGTGGCAGAAACACCCCATCAATTTCAAATTTGGGTTCTTTAACGGCTACGGAATCAAATCGATAGGCATCTGCATTTGTGGGTGCAGTTGTCAATAGCTCAAATAACAGAGTGGGATATTGTTGAAACAGTTTGTAAAAAATAGAGTCTCGTCGCATGGAAGATTATACTTTATTTATTTCTGAAAGTGGCTTTACTTCATCTCAAACAAAGCATTGAGCGTCAAAAAATTAATCATAATTAATGTTACCAATTTAACGCGCAATTGCTTGTCTCAAAATCCATAGTCAAATTTGTTAACATCCTGTGTATAGCCCTACACCGCCTACGCTCACATAATTCAGAAACCTTAAAAGATGCCAAGTAAATATGCCTTAACTAGTTAAAACTGTCAGGATCAAAAAGTAAAGCGTAAAAGTGATCTTCTTTTATCTTTTACCTTTTGTTCAACTCCCACAACAGGAGGTTTAATCTTGACTAAACTAAAAGTTGGTATCAATGGCTTCGGTCGAATTGGGCGACTTGTGCTACGCGCTGGCATCAATAACCCCAATATCGAGTTTGTGGGGATTAATGACCTCGTACCACCAGATAACCTAGCTTATCTATTTAAGTACGATTCTACACACGGTCAGTTGAAAAGTAACGTTGAAGCTAAGGCTGATGGTATCCTCATTGATGGGCATTTTATCCCTTGTATGTCGGTGAGGAATCCGGCTGAGTTACCTTGGGGCAAATTAGGTGCAGATTATGTTGTCGAATCTACTGGATTATTCACAGATTATGATGGGGCGGCAAAACACCTGCAAGCTGGTGCAAGGCGAGTCATAATTTCTGCTCCCACCAAAGAGCCAGATAGAGTACAAACGCTGTTAATGGGTGTAAATCATCACCTATTTGACCCAGCCAAAGATGTGATTGTCTCTAATGCTAGTTGTACCACAAACTGTCTAGCACCCATCGCGAAGGTGATTAATGATAACTTCGGACTGACCGAAGGGTTGATGACTACGGTTCACGCCATGACGGCGACTCAGCCAACTGTAGATGGCCCCAGCAAGAAAGACTGGCGGGGTGGACGAGGTGCAGCCCAAAATATTATTCCTTCTTCTACGGGTGCAGCAAAAGCGGTAGCATTAGTTTTGCCAGAATTAAAAGGTAAGTTAACAGGTATGGCTTTCCGGGTTCCTACTCCCGACGTTTCTGTGGTTGATTTAACTTTTAAAACTGCTAAGGCTACCAGTTACCAAGACATTTGCGCGGCGATGAAGCAAGCTGCTGAAGGTTCACTGGCGGGGATATTAGGCTATACAGACGAAGCAGTTGTTTCTACTGATTTTCAGGGTGATACTCATTCGAGTATTTTCGATGCAGGTGCTGGTATTGAGTTGAATGCCAATTTCTTTAAGGTGGTGGCTTGGTATGACAACGAGTGGGGCTACTCAAATCGGGTGCTTGATTTAATGTTGTCGATGTCAGCAAAAGAATAACTTACTGGCACCGCAAGGCAGAAGTCAAAAGGCTTATAGAATAGACTTTTGAATTATTTAGGGGTTTTATTTACGCCTTGCGGTACTGGTGTTTGGTGAGAGACGCGATTTATCCCACAGACGCTATAAATCAGATAAATTAGACGCGATTTATCGCGTCTCTACAAGAGAAATGGCTAAGTTGGGAACAACCCGTTTAATTAAAGTGCATTCCATTGGACAGCCAATTTTGGCAGAACCCACCTAAAATAGGGCTGTAATTAATTTTAGCTAGCCAATGTGGGCAATGTTTAAGAAAAGTTGCCAAAATCGGAATTTTGAGGAACAGTCAAGAGTGTAAACAAGTAAGGAATTAAGTACGTCCGAAACCAGCACAACTCACGGAGAAAAATATGTCTAAAACTTTACTAGAACAATTACGCCAAATGACCGTTGTGGTGGCGGATACAGGGGATATCAAGGCTATTGAGAAGTTTACACCCCAAGATGCTACTACTAATCCTTCTCTGATTACGGCGGCGGCACAGATGCCGGAATATCAGGAAATTGTTGATCAAACTTTACTCCAAGCGAAGAAAGATGCCGGTGCTGCTGCTAGCCAAGCAGATATCGTGACTTTGGCTTTTGACCGTTTAGCAGTGGCTTTCGGTTTGAAGATTTTACAAATTATTCCTGGTCGTGTTTCTACAGAAGTAGATGCTCGCTTGTCTTTTGATACTGAAGCTACTGTTACCAAAGGCAGAGAATTGATTGCTCAGTACAAGGCGGCTGGTGTCGATCGCGATCGCGTCCTCATCAAAATTGCCACCACTTGGGAAGGCATTCGCGCTGCGGAAATTCTTGAGAAAGAAGGTATTCATTGTAACTTAACATTGTTGTTTGGTCTTCACCAAGCGATCGCCTGTGCAGAAGCCGGCGTAACCTTAATTTCTCCCTTCGTGGGCCGAATTCTCGACTGGTACAAGAAAGATACTGGACGCGATAGCTATCCCGCCGCCGAAGATCCAGGTGTACTGTCAGTCACCACAGTCTACAACTATTACAAAAAATTCGGCTATAAAACCGAAGTTATGGGAGCCAGCTTCCGCAACATTGGCGAAATTACCGAATTGGCGGGTTGTGACCTGCTGACCATTTCGCCGGGACTGTTAGCAGAATTGCACGCAACTATTGGAGAACTGCCACGCAAACTTGATCCTGCTAAAGTAGCAAACATGGAAATCAAAAAGATATCCGTTGATAAAGCTACCTATGACAAGATGCACGCTGCTGACCGCATGGCATCTGACAAACTAGCAGAGGGTATCGATGGCTTTACCAAAGCCCTAGTTGCTTTAGAAAAACTATTAGCAGAGCGACTAGCTAGCCTTGAGGGAGAAGTGATAGCCAGCCGTTAAGGCACTATCCTCAGCATCCGCAGAACAGGTTGGGGAAGACTCAACCTGTTACTCTCATTTTCTATTTTGTTGGTGCTTTAATGTCTTCGCCAGTCATACATTAATCTACCATGGCGATCGCGCACTAGCTGCCATCGCCCACGACGATAGTATTGTCCACTATAACGAATGCGTTGATTACGTGTTCTACGACGGTTGTATTGGTTTCCTGTAGAGGGTCTTCTACGATAGCGTCGATTATGTCTATGAGCTAACAAAAGTTCTGGGCTGGTATCTCCCCCCACTAAATTTGTCTCTAGTTCCACATTCTGCTGATGGAGAACATTATTTACATTATTATCTTTAGCTTCAGCCATAGCCGATGGATAGATGAAGGCAAAGACCAAAATCGTAATTGAATATAGCTTCTGGAAACTTTTCACGTTTTGCCTTTCTGGAATTAGCGGTAATTAGTTTATTTAATAGCTGAAAATTAGCACCCATATAGTTAATCGTTCACAAACGTCAAATAGGTAAAAGTAATGAAAGTATTAGTTTTAAATGCTGGCTCTAGTAGCCAAAAAAGTTGTCTGTATGAAATTGCAGATAATCGTTTACCCACAGTCGCACCGCAGCCTCTGTGGTCAGGAAAAGTGAACTGGACCCAAGACCGGGGTGTGGCAGAAATTGAAGTGAAAACAGCTACGGGTGAAACGCTGCAAGAATCAATCTATGGCGATTCGCGACGCGCACACGTCGCTTATATGCTTTATACTCTCAGTCGCGGTGCGACCAAAGTCATCGATCATCTCTCAGAAATTGATGTAGTGGGACATCGTGTCGTACATGGTGGTCAGGAATACAGAAAAAGTGTGGTGATTACAGAAGAAGTGAAACAGACAATCTCCCGATTATCTAGTTTAGCTCCAGCACATAATCCAGCCGCTTTAGAAGGGATAGAAGCCATTGAGCAAAGCTTGGGAGATGTCACCCAAGTAGCAGTATTTGATACCGGATTTCATGCCACTCTCCCTGATGCCGCAGCCATCTATCCTGGTCCCTATGAGTGGGTAGAGCAAGGTATTCGCCGCTACGGTTTTCATGGTATTAGTCATCAATATTGCTCAGGTCGTGCGGCTCAAATCCTCAACCAAGATTTAGCATCCCTGCGCTTAATTACCTGTCATTTGGGGAATGGTTGCTCTTTGGCGGCGATTAAAAATGGCCGCAGTATTGATACTACTATGGGATTTACTCCCCTGGATGGGTTAATGATGGGTAGTCGTTCCGGTTCAGTTGATCCAGGGATTTTGATTTATTTGTTGCGGCAATCGAATTACTCTGCGGAAAGGCTAGACTATGTATTAAATAAAGGTTCTGGCTTACGAGGAATTTCGGGTGTATCCAGCGACTTACCCCAGGTAATCGCCGCGATCGCGGAAGGGAATTACCGCGCTCAACTCGCTTGGGATATGTATGTGCATCACTTACGGTCTGGTATTGGTTCGATGCTGGCCAGTTTAGGGGGATTAGATGCTTTAGTATTCACCGCAGGTATAGGTGAAAAATCTCCAGGAATTCGCCAAGCAGCCTGTGAAGCCTTTGGATTTTTGGGCTTAAAAATTGACCCAGCGAAAAATCAGCAACAGCCCATTGATCAAGATATAGCCACAGCTAACTCATCTGTGCGGGTATTAGTCATCCGGACTCAAGAAGACTGGGCGATCGCGCAAAAATCTTGGCAACTCATGCAGAAACAATAGCAAACCTCTGCATTTAAAAATACTAAGGGGCGGGCAAGATGCCCACCCCACAAAAGAAAAGTGTCTATGTCTAAATTTAGACCGAACCACCAGCCGCTTGGAAGCGAGCGCGGGCGCGTTTGAAGGCTTGGGTAGCCTGAATTTGGGCTTGCTTTTCTCCGGCTGGCACTTGATTTAGCCGTGTTTGTGCTTGGGTGTAAGCAGCACGAGCATCTTCAAGTTTAATAGTGTCGCCACGTTCAGCACCATTCACCAAAATTGTCACTTCATCTTCTTCGACTTCGGCAAAGCCACCCCATAAAGCGATCGCTTGCCAATCTTCGTTTTTGCTAGCACGGACGCGCATCACACCTGTATCTAAAGCAGTCAACATCGGTGCGTGTCCACTGAGGATACCTAACTGACCTGTAGTGCTGGGTAGAACTACTTCCTCAGCTGCGGCATCCCATACTGTTTTGTCTGGGGAAACTACACGAACGGTTAGAGTCATTTGTCCTTTGTCCTTTGTCTGTGATCTTTAATAATTTGTCACTAGCCATTAAGTAATTACACTAATGACTAATGACCCGTGACTAATGACTAATGACTAACCCTTGAGCTTTTCGCCTTTAGCGATCGCTTCGTTAATGTCGCCCACCAAGTAAAAAGCTTGCTCTGGTAAAGCATCCAATTCACCAGACAAAATCATTTTGAAGCCCTTGATGGTGTCTTCCAACTTCACATACTTACCAGGAGAACCAGTAAATACTTCTGCTACGAAGAATGGCTGAGACAAGAAGCGCTCTACCTTCCGCGCCCGTGCTACGATCAGACGGTCTTCTTCAGACAATTCATCTAGACCAAGAATGGCGATAATGTCTTGAAGTTCTTTATAACGTTGTAAAGTTGACTGTACAGCACGGGCAGTATTGTAGTGATCATCACCAACAATTTCCGGCTGCAACATGGTGGAGGTGGAATCTAGGGGGTCAACTGCGGGATAAATTCCCTTAGAAGCCAAACCACGAGATAATACGGTAGTTCCATCCAAGTGAGCAAAGGTGGTTGCAGGTGCGGGGTCAGTTAAGTCATCCGCAGGTACGTATACCGCTTGAATCGAGGTAATGGAACCCTCGGTCGTAGAGGTAATCCGTTCTTGTAACGCACCCACGTCGGTTCCTAGTGTAGGCTGGTATCCTACCGCTGAAGGCATCCGACCTAACAGCGCCGATACTTCAGAACCTGCTTGTACAAACCGGAAGATGTTGTCGATAAACAGAAGTACGTCCTGCTTACTCACATCACGGAAATACTCAGCCATAGTCAAGCCTGACAGACCAACCCGCATTCTCGCTCCGGGTGGTTCGTTCATTTGACCATATACGAGGGCAATCTTGGATTCGTTGAGGTTATCTTTGTTGATTACCCCAGATTCCATCATTTCGTTGTAGAGGTCATTACCCTCACGAGTGCGCTCACCCACGCCAGCAAACACAGACACGCCACCGTGCTGTGTAGCGATGTTGTTAATCAATTCCATCATGATGACGGTTTTACCAACACCAGCACCGCCGAATAGACCAATTTTACCGCCACGTCGATAGGGGGTCAGAAGGTCAACAACTTTAATCCCAGTTTCAAACACTGAAGGTTTGGTTTCCAGTTCAGTGAATTTGGGAGAAGGGCGGTGAATGGGTAAGGTTTCCGTTGAATTGACAGGCCCTTGATTGTCTACCGGTTCACCTAGAACGTTAAAAATCCGTCCCAAGGTAACTTTACCAACTGGGACGCTGATGGGAGCGCCTGTATCAACAACTTCCAGGCCACGCACTAAGCCGTCAGTGGAACTCATGGAAACAGTCCGCACTTGGTTGTCGCCCAGCAACTGCTGCACTTCAACGGTTAGTTTGATTTCCTGTCCAGCTTCGTTGGTGCCTTTGATCGTCAAAGCGTTGTAAATTTGTGGTAGTTTTCCACCGGCAAATTTAACGTCTACAACTGGACCAATGATTTGGGTGATGTAGCCAATGTTTGTTTTTTCTGCTGTTGTGACCATGCTGCGCCTAATATTTGTAGGAAGATTTCAGATAGGGTCTGGGAAGACATAAGATTATGCAATTTGACATACCTCCTCGTCCTAAAGTCCGAGGATTCCTTGACGCTTCTTCGGGTTGATGCTCCCAAGATAGTCTTACCATCCCTCCACGTCCGTTTAAAGTCTCCCAATGCCCTATGGCGACTATATGACAATTTTACCAGAAAGCCCTAGAAGGCTTGTACTGAGCTTGCCGAAGTGAAGGGGCTTGTATCCCGTTATTCTCGGTCATCTTACACTCTAGCACCGGAGGGGGACACAACTCCCTTAGTAATTCCTTAAAAAAGGTGGGGAGTGGGGAGTGGGGAGTAGGTGATATGATGTCCCTATTTGGGAAAGCTCAAAACAAAAAACTGCCGTGTCTTTCAATGGCAGTCAAAATGTTTTTTAATTCAATGGGTGATCGATTATACTTGAGCAACAGCTTTCTGTTGTTGTTTACGCTTCAACTTGGTACTAGCACCAAACGCACCTAATGCCAACAGACCCAAAATAGTAGTTGGTTCAGGAACACTTTTTTGTACTGGATCGACTGGATCAACTGGATCGACTGGATCAACTGGATTAACTGGATCAACTGGATCAACTGGAGCGGCGGAGAAACTACCAGATTGAATAAACACAGCAGAGTCTAAGATATTATCACCTACATCTGCAATTGCTAATTTAATTGTATTAGTACTGCCAGGAGTTAATCCTGTGGCTATAGCCGTGAGGACTGTGGTGAAGCCGTCGTATTCAATATTGAAAGGGCTTGTACCTCCACTTAAGTCGTTATTAACGTAAAACTGAGGATTAATAGCGCTAGTACTCGTTAATGGATTACCAGCATTAACGTTATTGATGGAAACTGGGGTGTTAGTTCCAGGGATTAAGGCAATATTTTCCCCATTCAAGAAGAAAGCAAATACATCATTGAATTGACTGCCGACAAATTCGGTGTATTCTTCTGATGCAAAAACGTAGTTGAAAAAGAGATCACCTGTTCCTGAGATAAAATCAAATTCCAGAACAGTGGCATCTTCCGTCTCGAAAGGAGAAACCAAGCTGTTTAACTGAGCATCTCCTGGTAAACCATTGGGAGTTCCGGCGCTAGCAGAGCCATTAGGTCCGACTGCCAGACTAGCTTGACCAGTAGTCAAAATTATACCCGAATCTATGCCAATCCCTGATGACAAGCCATTGGTGAAGAGACCAGATGCAGCAGGTGCGCCAAGGTATGTGATATTAAAAACGTCGATACCATCACCCAAAATTTGGTTAACTAAATCGTTAGCGTTGTTAGCGGGATTGATGGTAAGGGAGTGAGCCGGAACTGCGGCTATACCTAAACTTACTAATGCGAATGCACTGTGTGACAAAAATTTGGTCAATGAGTTCATTGTGATTTTCTCCCAATAACTGTGAACTTTAACAATGGCGGCATATCTAAAAGTGCTTTTAAGTAGCTTCAGCAAAATTAAGCACCAGTTCTGTGTTGTGAAGATGGAAAACTCAGGTTTGGCTGCGATCGCACATCCTGAAATCAGGTAAATTTCTTAATCACTGAAAATATTCTGACTTTTTCCAGCACCTGAAAGGTTATAACTTTGTGAAGTTATACTTAGTATTTTCAACTAAGTAACATCTACCACCAGTGTATCATCATAGAATACTGGTCAATCTCTGTCTTTTGCTACACCCGACCCGATGTTTATATAAAAAACACATAATTAAGGAAAATTTCAAAATATCTGAAATTTAGATTCCATCAGGATTAGACTGAATTTTTTCGGGTAAATAGTCCAAATA
This sequence comes from Nodularia sp. LEGE 04288, assembly GCF_963896525.1. Classification (NCBI taxonomy): domain Bacteria; kingdom Bacillati; phylum Cyanobacteriota; class Cyanophyceae; order Nostocales; family Nodulariaceae; genus Nodularia; species Nodularia sp. LEGE 04288. The sequence continues at coordinate 10,623 of NZ_CAWQOY010000119.1, read as the reverse complement.
ATGGATTTTCGGTTTGTGAAGATTGTGTGTTGATTTACGTAAATTTTACAAATACAGGTATGTATTTATAGACTTTTGACTATTCCCAAATCGCATCTGCACTCAGAAAGTAGGCTAGTACCCCCGTGAAGTCAAAAGTCAAAAGTCAAAAGTCAAAAAGCTTATAAAATGGGCTTTTCATGGATTTTGAATGGTCTGTTTATTTACGCCGACTTGTACTAGGTTATGCTACGATTTCGGGAAACATCAGCTGAAAAAACTGCCGTGTCTTTCAATGGCAGTCCAAGCAGCTACACTATTAAATGGGTGATGGATTACAGGCGAGCAATAGCTTTCTGTTGTTGTTTACGCTTTAACTCGGTATTAGCACCAAAGGCACCCAATGCCAAGAGACCCAAAATAGTAGTTGGTTCAGGAACACTTTGTACTGGATCGACTGGATCAACTGGATCGACTGGATCAACTGGATCAACTGGATCAACTGGACCGCCAGTTAAAGTACCAGCTTTAATAAACACAGCAGAATCCACAAAAGCAGTACCTACGTCTGCAATTGCCAGTTTAAGTGTATAGTTCTGGTTTGCAACTAGTCCTGTAGCTTGAGCAGTTAACACTGTGGTAAAACCATTATATTCAGTGCCGGCACTACCTACTGGGTTGTTGATAAAAAACGATGTGTTGACAGCATTAGTACCTAATGGACTACCACCATTCACGTTCGTGACTGAAACTGGTGTCCCATCAGGAAGTAAGGCAATATTTGTTTCATCCAAGAAGAAACCAAATACGTCAGCGAAACTCAAACTACTTGTGCTAGATGCGGGGTATTCTTCTGATGCAAAAACGTAGTCGAATGATATCTCACCGCTGCCTGTGGTAAAGAAATCAATTTCGAGAATAGTGGCATCCAGAGTAGAGGAAGGAGTCAACGTATCTAAGTTGAGATCCCCTGTTAAATTGTTATTCACTCCTGGGTTTCTGGGCAAAAAAGTGCTATTTGGTCCTTCTGCACCCTTAGCGCTACCAGTAGTCAAAATTAGACCGGTATCTATTCCAATTGCCTCAAAGCCGCTAGTGAAAGTACCAGAAGCTTCAGGTGCGCCTGAGTATCTAACAGCAAAAACATTGACATCACTACCAAAAATTCCGTTAGCTAAAGTGATAGGGTCGCTCGTTGGAGTGACCGTCAGGGCGTTAGCCGGAACTGTGGCTAGACCTAAACCTACCAATGTGAATGCGCTTTGTGACAAAAATTTTGTCAATGAGTTCATTGTGATTTTCTCCCAATAACTGTGAACTTAAACAATGGAGGCACATCTAAACTGCTTTTGCGTAGCTTTCAGCAAAATTTTTGTGTTGTGAGTATGGAAAACTCAGATTGGGCGGCGATCGCACATCTTGAAATCAAAGAAATTCTTGAAGTATTAAAATTTTCCTGATTTCTTCCAACAGCAGAGAAGTTTTAACTTGATGAATTTATACTTAGTTTTTTATTTAACTAAATAACATTACTCACCAGTGTATCGTCATATACTACTGGTCAATTTATGTTTTTTGCTAGTAGTAGACTATATCTTTATATAAAAAATATATAATTCAGGAGAATTGCTAAATGGCTAAAGTTCAGGTTTTATCAGCATTAGACGGCAAAATCACCGAAAAAATAGACCAAATCAACGATTTTACATTTATGAAGATTGTGTATTGATTTACGTAATTTTCACAAATACTCATATTCATCAGTTTGTAATTTATCCCCTCTGAGAGAGGGGGGATCGTAAAACTGAAGCTGAAAACCAGTTAGATTGAATTCACCAAATCACGCGATCGCGCCATTTTTCTGTCATTTTAGTGCTAATACCTGACACTCTGGCTAAATCTTGTAGAGATGTAAACTTTTGCTGCTGACGAGCAACTATGATTTTCTGTGCTAATTTTTTACCTACTCCCGGAAGCGTGACCAATTCTTCTATAGTTGCTGTATTGATATTTACTGGTTTACTTTCTAGAGACTTGCTGGATGTCTGAGTTATAATCTGAGGACACTTTTTTCCTTCTGCGACAATTTTTGTCTGAACTGATGGTGGTACACCAAGTTTAGCATCGTCATAAAGACGAGAAAATTCACGCACATAATGGGCTGCAATCGTTGGATTTTCTACTATTAACAGTGTTTCATCGTTACCATTATTGGCAACTTTCGACCAATTGTGAGAACCTGTAATAACTGTTTTTTGATCAATTACGCCAAATTTATGATGCAATAAATCACCTTTAGCTAAGGTAGGTACACCGACAGTAGTCAGAGGCTTTTGCCAAGGATTATTATCTACGTCATATTTACAATCATTACTCAGCGCTATTCCCATCATATCTAGACCTTCACTATAGTAACGATAAGCAAATTGTGAATCAATCAAAGCCCGAATGGAAACATTATTTTGATGCCGGATTTTGAGAATATTAGCAAGACGCTGTTCGGAAAAGACAAATAATGCCATGTCAATAGATGTAGTGGCAGAATCTAAAGTTTTTCCGATTAAACCGTTACTAGATTGATACCAAGGTTGGGTGGGAGAAGTAGGCGAAAAATGTACAGTGATTTTGGTTTCACCTAATGTGATAGTTTTAGGCGATCGCATTGGTTTTTGGATGCCAAATCTACTGTCTGGCTGACCTCCTGGACCATCACCCCACATAATATTGAATTCTTCAGTAAATAAAATAGCTAATTCTGGGCTATCAATTAGTAAAAAATTATTGGCATTTCCTAAACTGCTAAAATTTGTATAATCACCATGAACATCACTTAAAGTAAAATTAGCTGAAGTTTTAATTACCCAACGATTATCGACAATCACAAATTTGTGGTGCATCAAATTACTACCGGCTGAACCATCAGCACGATCATCTATCCAGGGAATTTTGGCATTGTGTAAAATTATTAAGGCATCGCGTTGATTAATTTCTTCTGGGCTGAGTTGATTATCTTGGTTCAGATCTACAAAATCATGAAATTCTTGATAACGGGCTTGTTCTCTAGGAGCTAACTTCTGTACTTCATCGGGTGTTAAACTACTCCAAGGGCGACTGTAATTATTTTCTAAAATTACCCTCACTTTCACACCCGCTTTTTGTCTCTCTGTTAATGCTTGAGAAATTTTAGGTAAACGCAATTCTTGAATGGCTATATCTACTGTAGTTTTAGCTTGAGAAATAGTATTGATAATCTGTTCTTCTAAGTTATCCCCAGGGCGAGTTTGCGGGCGGTAAGGTTCTTTGTATTCTGAAGCTTGGGAGTGGTTAAAGTAAACTTGAACTAATGGATCTTGTGGTAAGGCTGCTAGAAGCTGATTTTTGGGTGGGATTTTTTGACAAGCTGCTATGGCGAGAACTAGAAAAAAAATCACGAAATATTTTCGTTGCGGAAACATCTGCACGGTAATTTGCTAAAAGTGGATTGGGGATGAACACATTTATATTTCCCCAGCTATATCCGCAGATAATCAAATCTACCTATTGATACAGAAGTCTTAAAATTTTTTCACACAATTATTGATAATATGCAAATATATTTAGATTACAGCGCCACTACTCCCACTCGCACAGAAGCGATCGCCGCTATGCAAACAGCCCTCAATCAACAATGGGGCAATCCTTCTAGTTTACATGAGTGGGGACAACGCGCCGCCACAATGGTAGAACAAGCCAGAATCCAAGTTGCGGGTTTAATTAATGCGGCTAATCCAGAATCTATAGTTTTTACGGCTGGTGGTACAGAAGCCAATAATTTAGCAATTATGGGCATTGCCAGATTGTATACTGCGCCGCAACATATAATTATTTCCCAGGTTGAACATTCCGCTATTTCGGAACCAGCGCGGTTATTGGAAATGTGGGGTTGGGAAGTGACGCGTTTGGGTGTGGATAGCAAAGGTAGAGTTAACCCTCTGGATTTAAAAGCCGCATTGCAAGATAACACTGTTTTAGTTTCGGTGATTTACGGACAAAGTGAAATCGGTACAGTCCAACCAATTACCGAATTAGGAAATATTACACAAAAACATGGGGTTTTATTTCACACAGATGCAGTCCAAGCTGCGGGACGTGTACCCATAGATGTGCAAAAATTACCAGTAGATTTACTCAGCCTTTCCAGTCATAAGATATATGGACCCCAAGGGGCTGGGGCGTTGTATGTGCGTCCGAATATCGAATTAGTGCCTTTGTTAGGTGGTGGTGGACAAGAAATGGGATTGCGTTCGGGGACTCAAGCTGTACCTGCGATCGCCGGTTTTGGAATTGCTGCGGAATTAGCTGCCGTAGAATTACTGAGGGAAATACCCCGGTTAATCAAGTTGCGCGATCGCCTATTTTCTCACTTAGCAGATATTCCTGGTTTAATCCCCACAGGCGATCGCGATCATCGTTTACCTCATCATGTGAGTTTCTGTCTAGAACACGCTGATGGTAAAAAACTCAGTGGTAAAGCTGTAGTGAGACAAATGAATCTGGCTGGTATTGGTATTAGTGCCGGTTCCGCCTGTCACAGTGGTAAACTTAGCCCTAGTCCTATCCTCTTAGCAATGGGTTATCCGGAATCAGCTGCTTTGGGAGGGGTGCGCTTGACTTTGGGGCGTGAGACTACGGAGGCTGATGTTGATTGGGTGGCGATGGTGTTTAAGCAAGTTTTGCAGAGGCTGATCTGCTGAGGGAAATATGGATTTTTGGCACGCAGAGGCGCAGAGGCGCAGAGAGGAAGAGTTTGAGAGATGTCATTTTATTTGTGGAAAATCGCTAAATGGCTCGCACCCCTACGTTAAAATTTGATCGCGGTACGTTAATTTTACATCCACCGCCACGGGGTAAGGGTTGGATGGATTATGCTACGTGGGATGATCGGGTGGAGAAGTTTCGCATTCCCGCTATGAGATATCGGGCTTTGGTGGAAGCACTACAAGCGGAAGATGTTGATTTTGTGGATGAGGCTAAGGAATTTTATCCGGTGGATTTAATTCCGAGTATGGAAATGGAGCCTTACCCCCACCAAACTGAGGCGTTAGCAGCTTGGAAGTTGGAGGGAAGACAGGGGGTTGTGGTGTTACCTACTGCGGCGGGAAAGACTTATTTGGCGCAAATGGCGATGCAATCTACACCGCGGACTACTTTAATTGTGGTTCCAACTTTGGATTTGATGCACCAGTGGTATGCTCATTTGGTAGCAGCGTTTCCTGATGCTGAGGTGGGTTTGTTGGGGGGTGGTTCACGCGATCGCACTGCAATATTAGTGGCGACTTATGATAGTGCGGCTATTCATGCGGAAAGCTTGGGAAATAAGTATGCTTTGCTGGTGTTTGATGAATGTCATCATTTACCTACGGATTTTGGGCGGGTAATTGCAGAATATGCGATCGCGCCTTATCGTTTAGGATTGTCAGCAACACCGGAACGCACTGATGGAAAACACGCTGATTTAAATATTCTCATTGGTCCGGAAGTCTATCGCAAACGCGCTGAGGATTTGGCGGGGAGTGCGTTGGCTAACCATGAAATTGTGCAAATCAAGGTGAAGTTATCACAGCATGAGCGAGAAAGATACAATCAATTAATTCAAACTCGCAATGATTTTTTACGCCAATCAAAGATTTCTTTGGGGAGTATTCAAGGTTGGCAAATGTTTGTGAAAATGAGTGCGCGATCGCCTGCTGGACGTAGGGCAATGTTAGCACATCGGGAAGCGAAAAACATTGCTTTGGGTACTGATGGGAAATTGCGAATTTTGGCGAATTTGTTGGCGGAACATTTCCCGGAAAGGATTCTAATTTTTACGGCTGATAATGCGACGGTTTACAGTATTTCTGAACAGTTATTAATTCCGGCGATTACTCATCAAACTCCTGTGAAGGAACGCCATGAAATTTTAACGAAGTTTCGGGAGGGGGAATACAATACTTTGGTGGCTTCTCATGTGTTGAATGAGGGGGTTGATGTTCCTGCTGCTTCTGTGGCGATTATTTTGTCGGGAACTGGTTCGACTAGGGAGTATGTTCAGCGTTTGGGGAGGGTGTTGAGAAAGGGGAATGTGGCTAATAAGCGGGCGATTTTGTATGAGGTGGTGGCTGAGGATACTAGTGAGGAGGGGACTTCGGCGCGACGGAGAGGGGTGGAAAACGAACCGCCTTCGCGCAGCGTATGCCCCCAGGGCGTTAGTCGCCAAGGTCGCCAAGGGAAGAGGGGGAGTTTACAGGTTGTTTATGGGGGTGGGAAGGTTAGTACTCCTAAAGCTGCGGAACAGGTAGAGATTAAGTATTCAACGGATAAGAACAATGTTACCGACGGATTTACTGAGTCATCGCCAAAACGGAGAGGAAATAATTCCGAAGAGGTTGAAGATTGATCACAAAAGTATGGAGTTGGGGAATGAGTTGATTGGTTGTTTTGAGGAGGCGAAAGGGAAGTCTCAGGGGGTTTTGGAACGTCAACTTTTGGATTTGGAGGGTGATGCTACTGATTATCGGGTGAAGCGGGGTTTGGCTTATATTCTTAAGAGTAGTTTCTGCACTTTTGAGGTGGTGAGTCCTCTGGAACCGCCTATGTTACGGGAACGGGTGTTTGCTTTGGCGGCGAAGTCGGTTCCTAGTGGGGAGTCTACTCAGGTGACTTTAACTAAGATTGCTGATGAGTTGAGTCAGGAATTGGAACGTGAGGTTTTATTAGAACAGGTGCGCGATGGTTTATATGCTGATTTGGCGGAAAATAAGATTTTAACTAATTTTGATGCGCCGAGTCCGGTGGATTTATTAAATAGATATAATTTGTCTCAGGTACAGGGAATTTTTTATAAAGCCAGTAAGTTAATTTTAAATGCTCATCGTAATGTTCCTGGGGAATATAAGCTGTTATTTCGTTATTTGAAGTTGTTTCAATTGATGGCTTATATTGAAGGTGATGCTGACCACGGGTTTACAATTACCGTGGATGGACCGACGAGTTTATTTAATCCTAGTACAAGATATGGACTAGCGATCGCTAAATTAATTCCGGCTTTACTTCATGTGACAAAATGGAGTCTTTCCGCCACGTTACAAACTCGCGATGCGTACACGAAAGCATGGAACACAGGAAGATTTACCCTCAATTCTGAATGTGGTTTGGTATCTCACTATTCCAAAGGTAAACCTTACGATAGTATGCTAGAGTCATCCTTTGCCGATAAATGGGATGCACTTAAAACAGATTGGGTATTAGAGCGAGAAGTGGATTTATTACCTGTTCCTGGTAGTGTAATGATTCCCGATTTTCGGTTAGTCCATCCTGATGGTCGTGATTATTTATTAGAAATAGTTGGTTATTGGCGACCAGAATATTTACAAAAGAAATTTTATCAAGTGCGGAGTTCTGGATGTAGCAATTTAATTTTAGCTATTTCTGAAAGATTGAATTTAGAAAAAGCCGGAGTAAAATTAGATAACGTCCCCGCGAAAATTGTCTGGTTTAAAGATAAGTTATTACCCAAAGCCGTATTAGCAGTAATTGAGGATGATGTATGAAAAGTATAGAAACAATTGCCACAGTCACAAAAGACGGTAAAATTACAGTGCAATTACCGCCTGATATCCCAGCAGGTGAGCATCATATAGTGATAGTAATTGAAGAAAAATATACAGATGAGAAAGTAGAGAGTCAGGAAAAGCGTCCTCCTTTAAACTTTCCCGTGCATAATTGTGGTCTTGGTTCTGAAAATCTTTCTTTAAGACGTGAGGATATGTATGGTGATTGGGGAAGGTAATCCTGTTTTTTTAGATACAAATATCCTCGTATATGCTAGTCAAATTCAGTCTCCATTTCACATAACCGCGATCTCAGCTATGCAAAGTTTATATGATGTGGGTGTGGACTTGTGGATTAGCCGACAAATATTGCGGGAATATTTAGCTACTCTTACCCGTACTCAACAATTTACCAACCCATTACCCATTACAACAGTAATTGAGGATGTTGTCTATTTTCAAACCCGTTTTCGGGTAGCTGAAGATAGTTCTCTGGTAACAGATAGGTTACTAAATCTCATTAAGGAAATTCCTAGTGGTGGTAAACAAATTCATGATGCAAATATTGTTGCCACTATGCTAGTTTACAATATCCCTCAATTACTCACCCACAACACAAGTGACTTTGCCAGATTTGCTAACTTAATTACTGTCTTACCTCTACAAACATAAATAACTTCTTTTACTCACAATAAAACCCCTCAGCGAACCTACCCTCCGGGAACGCCTAACGGCGAATGCGTTAAAAAAACTCCATCTCACTCATCCTCCCCTCTAACAACTCCAACAACTCATTTACATCCCTCCCCACCTCCTCAAAACAAACCGCCGGAGGAGGTTCTGGTGCAAACTGAATCAGCTTCAATTCACCCTTACCAATCCCAATCATCACCACTTCCATTTCAGGCTTATGATGATCAACAATACCCAAAATTTCCTGAAGCCGATTATCCACCTTCTGATTTAAATCTTCTATCGCCGCTTGGGGACAATAAATAAAATGAGGAGTTGGCTGTAAATCAATCCCAACAGTACCCTGACTATTCCCATTTTCCAACCACAACCCCCAAAAAAGCGCCGCCAAATCGCGCTGATTTTCCTTCACAAACCTATCCAACTGGCCGTGCCACTTGCTATTCCCTGTCTCCGGCTGAGTACTTCCAAACATCATAAACTCTCTGCGACTCTGCGCCTCTGCGTGACACCTATCTTACCCCACTTTGCACACGCCAGAGGCTTGCATAAATACCGTCTTTATCTAGTAATTGCTCATGAGTCCCCGACTCAATCAACTTCCCATGCTCCATCACATAAATACAATCAGCATTACGGATAGTAGAGAGACGATGAGCGATCGCAATGGTAGTTCTATCCACTGTAATCCGTTCGAGCGATCGCTGAATAGCCGCTTCCGTTTCATTATCCACTGCCGAGGTAGCTTCGTCTAAAATCAAAATAGGCGGATTCTTGAGTATTGCACGTGCGATCGCAATTCTTTGTCGTTGTCCACCAGATAACTTTTGACCACGCTCCCCCACAATTGTCTCATAACCTTGGGGCAGTTCCATAATAAATTCATGCGCCTCAGCCACCGTAGCCGCTTTCATGATCTCTGAATCTGTAGCCTCAAAGCTGCCATAGGCAATATTCTCCGCCACCGTACCATGAAACAAAAACACATCCTGACTCACCAAACCAATACAGCGGCGCAAATCCTGCAAGTTTAAATCTGGTAATGCCATCCCATCTACGGTAATTTTCCCAGATTTCACCTCATACAACCGCAATAAAAGTTTAACTAAAGTGCTTTTACCCGAACCAGTAGAACCGACAATCGCAATTGTATTTCCGGCGGTCACACGCAAAGACAGATTTTCAATCACTGGTAATCTATCTTGATACGCAAAACTCACATTGTGAAACTCCACTTCCCCCCGTACCGCATCCACCGGTAAAGCCATATTCCCCGGATGAATAGCAAAGGGAGTATCCAATAAATTCATCACCCGATTAGTAGAAGCCATCGCCCGTTGATATAAATCAAAGGTATCGCCTAACCGAGTTAAAGGCCAAAGTAAACGCTGGATTAAAAATATTAATACACTGTAAGCGCCTACAGACATTCTCCCAGCCACTGCTTCCATCCCGCCAAACAGGAGTAAAGCTGTAAAACTGATTAAAATCAACATCCGAATCAACGGAATAAAAGCCGCAGATAGTGCGATCGCTTTCGAGTTACTTTGTTTATAAGCTAGACTTTCTATCTCTAAACGTCCGGCTTCATACTCCTCAGCCGTGAAACTCTTAATGGTAGTAATACCGCTGAGATTATTAGACAAACGTCCATTGAGTAAACCTACCTTTTCGCGGACATCAGCATAACGCGGTGCTAGCAACTTCTGAAAAGCTACCGAACCCCAGAGAATAAACGGCATGGGCAAAATTGCCATCCAAGCTATACTAGGAGCTAAAACAAAAAATGCCCCGCCAATAATCACCACAGTTGTGATTACTTGAATGATGTCATTTGCACCCACATCCAAAAACCGCTCTAATTGGTTAACATCATCACTGAGGATAGACATTAAACCGCCAGTGCTGCGTTCCTCAAAATAAGCCAATTCCAACTCTTGCAGGTGTTTGTATGCATCCAAACGCAAATTATGCTGAATCTTCTGCCCTAAGTTACGCCACAATAACTTGTAGCGATATTCAAAAAATGATTCTAAAATCCAAGTGATAACGGTGAGCAAAGAAAGAATCAAAAATTGCCCAAAGACATCTTGAACACCGAACTGAGCAATGATAGAATCCTGCTGCTGAACTACCACATCCACCGCAATCCCAATTAATGCTGGTGGCGCTAAATCAAAAAGTTTATTCAGGATAGAACAAACAATAGCCAGCCAAATTTGTTGCCGATACTCGTGTCCGTAGTCAAGCAAGCGCTGAAGAGGGTGTACTGAATGCCTACGTCTGTTTGATACTTTATGATATTTAAATGCTATAGCCACAGTCATTTACGGTTGCGTGAAACCGATATTAGCACAATAAGAGGCAGGGAATAAGAAGC
>NZ_CAWQOY010000118.1:0-47699 GCF_963896525.1 Nodularia sp. LEGE 04288 | reverse complement strand
GTCTGAATGGCAGGATTTACACCTGCATCTGACCGAGAGTTCAGCCTTTAGTGACAGTAATCTGCTGTCGGGCTGGCTTAGTTATGTACGGGCTGGATACCGAGATTCACTAAGCAACGAATCGCACCCCAAGTTTGCATTCGTTCTACAGAAGCAGCATCTTGGACAGCTAAAGGTGTTATAGTTTGCCGACAAGCCTCTAAATCACCCAAAGTGACCTGTTGCGGTCGTCCCTGATCAAATGCCAGTAGTGCCGCTTCAGATGCTAGAGTTTCCAGTTCAGCACCGGAAAATTTGTTAGTATTGTTAGCGATCGCCTCCAAATATTCATCCTCGACACTGATGCCAAATCGTTGCAGATGAATCTTGAGAATCTGCACTCTCTCAGGCTCACTCGGTAAATCAACAAAGAAGTTCTCATCAAATCTACCCTTTCGCTTGAGTTCACTGGGTAGCGCCGATGGATCATTACAGGTTGCGACAACGAACACCCCAGCCGTACACTCACTCATAAATGTGAGGATATTCCCCAGGATTCTTTGGGATACTCCAGAGCTATCACTCTGACCAGATAAGGCTTTCTCAATTTCATCCACCCATAGAACGCACGGTGCGATCGCTTCGGCAGTCTTGAGTGCGCGACGGACATTGCCCTCAGATTCCCCAACCAAAGAACCAAGCATTGATGCAATATCCAGTTGCAATAGTGGTAAGTTGAGAATGCTGGCGATATTCTTAGCGCATATAGATTTACCAGTTCCCGGTGGACCCGCTAATAACACACCTTTAGGCTGGGGTAAATTGAGCGATCGCGCTTCTTGTGTAAACAATCGTCGCCGCCGTTGCAACCAATCACGCAATAGGTCAAGTCCACCGAATGGGATTGTAGCTGGTTTTCCCAACTCAATACCCATTTGAGATAGCAGCCGGGTTTTGTACTCAACCACCTTGGCGATGACACTGGCATCAATTGTAATGCCAGCGCTGCTCAAACTTTCTTTGACCGTGAGCCTCAGAAAGTCGCTGATTTCTTCTAGGGTCAATCCCAGCGCTGCCCGTGCCAAAGTTTCTTTATTGTCGTCTGATAGCAGAATTCGGAATGAAACTTCCTGTTCGGAGGCTGATTCCTTCAAATACTGCAAGTACGATTCTAAACGCTCTTGAACTTGCTCAATTGTTGGCAGAGGCACTTCCGCGAACGGAATCAGCCGCACCAGAGAATCGTGTAGTTCAATACTTTGACCCAGAAAGATGATGCGTTTTTCCGTGGGCTTGAGTCTGTGGTACAAGTTCTTGACCCTGGTGAGAATTTCCCAACTCAATTGAGCAGAATTTTTACCCACAAAGGGATGGACATCACCCAGGATGAAAACACCTACACCATCAAAGTTGTTAATGTACTCGAAAATGTACAACAACGAGTCAACATGAGTCGGGCGCTTGTACTCTGGGACTGGCTTAAATACTAGCCCACCGTCCTCAGCTATCAGACATTGCTCCAGACTCGAAACTCCCAGATTCCAGAAGAATACGGGACTCTCAAGCTTTTCCTTAGCTTGCGTTGTGAGCCACTGAATAATCGTGGCTTCTTCTGGTGCAAGAACTTCAAGAGCCACAATTGGAATTTGAGAATCTAGAGTGGCAAAGATATTATTTAGGTTCATCTTGTAAATCTTTATAAGGCAATGGTGCGAGTTCATCGTGAGTTTCAACCAGTTTCACGACTACCTCATGAAGTTCGGCTTTGCCGTCAAAAATCTCCGCAGTTCCATCACCAAAGCCAATAGCAGAAAGAATTGCATTAACCAGCACACACAAACCCTCTGTATTGCCTTTGATTACGATTGGTTCTCTGGCTTTCGTAGGCGCGTAAATATGAACCATCGCGTATTCTTTGGGTAATTCCATAATCGATTGGGGGAACTTAATCCCCCCTTTTTGTTATTGTCTTAAACGAGTTTGATGATTAGAATTAGTTCTAAGCTGTTGGGTTTGCGCTTCGGCTTTAAATTCGCGATCGCCCACAACTCCCAACGCTTCCTCAAACGGCTGGGTCGCTTCTAGGCAAGATAGCCCTTCAAACCCCTCAGCCTCTACTCGAACTTCACCAGTCTTTTTGTCAAAATGTATCAGTATTGAACGTTCCATTGATTATCTCCTAGCGTATTGTTTGACTTCTTGATGTCCGGCGAAAGTCAGCCGAAAGGTTTGTACTTTACCTTCAGTTGTCTCGGCTATGGAACATTCGCCAAATTTTTCGCGCAATTCTTCAGCTTTGGCTAGTACCATCCGTTTTCCGTAAGTCTGCATTAGTTTGTGACTAAAGAAGTTTTCACCAAGTCGGGGGGAAGTTTCCCAATCGTCATGAATTACGTCATACACTCCAGAATTCGAGTTCCACCGAAAACCAATGTCTGCACGGGCTTTAATTGTGCGACCAGACACTATAATTTCCGCACTCTGCCCTTGCGAATCCCCGTAGTAGCCAGTTAACGGCTGTGCTATTTCGTGAACTTGGGGTTTGAGTTTTAAATCCTCTAAGGCTTGAACTAAACACTCACGATTGACTAATCGAGTTCTTACTGTTGAGAAATGTGACATTTTATCTCCTAGTTTGAGTTGTTAATGAAACGCGAACGGTCGTGACAGAACCATTTGTTGCAGTTGCTACCACTTCACCACCAAGTTGCGTAGCAAGTTTTGGTAAGTACAAGTTGACGTACTGCTCTTGCAGCTTAGAGAGAAAATTTGCACCCAGTCCTTGTCCTGCTTGTGCCATTCCTGCTCCCTGGTCGTATTCGCTAATCAGGCACTCGTACTCAGTCCCGTTCCAGAAAAAGCCTAAATCGTTACTCATGCTGCTGATTTGGTTTCGGGGTACAACAACATGAGCCATCTGCGCTTGTTTGTCTCCCCGATAGCCGTAAAGATTAACTGGCTTGTCGTGAAGCATGGGAAAGAAACCGAATCGCTGCAACCCCTCGACCAGACAGGACTGGTCTTTGAATTTGACTGCGATTTTTGAGAAATGTGACATCATGAAACCTGAAATACTAGCATTGATGCGATGCCCCGAATTTCTCAGGGCATCACTTTTTCTAACGGAACTTGAACGATTTGACAGTGGCTTGAGTTAATCCCACGTCACCGTTTGCTAACTGTTGCAGATTGCGCTGCTCATCCAGTAGTTTTGAGTAGATTGCATCCATCTTCTGCTGAAGTTGTGACCGCCCATCTGAACCTAAATTCTTAGATTCAATAGCAGGATCATTGACAATGGCATCCAGATTTTCCATCATTTGGGCAAGACTGGCTCCAGCGTCAGGTGAGGCATTCGCTAGCAGCACCCGCACTTTCTTCAGATGTTTCTCCATCTTCTTCTTGAACTGCACTGGCTTACGTCCTGGCTGCCAATCAGCTAGTTCCTCCAGCAACTGGGATGCTAATTGTTCTCCACCGGCGATCGCAGACTCCCGCAACCGTTCCTCCAGGTTTTGGTCATACTGTTGGATGAACTGAGTAATTTGTTGCAAGCACTCAGCTTGTTGTTGGTTCAGTTGTTCGGACAAAGCCGGGATAATCACCGGACGACCAATCACAACTTGTAAATAGTCCTCCAAATCAGGCAAAGTTGGGAATGCCTTGAGTAAGTTGGCTTTGACTTCTTCTTGTTTGTCTTGAGGTAGTTCCCAGACATTCAACGATATGAAGTTTTCGATGCGTTCTTGGTAATCAGCCAATCCCTCTGTGTATGACTCTTTGAGTCCATCGCGGAGTGTTGGCGCAATTACATCCCGAATATTGAGCAACTGACTCCAAACTAAAGGTGCGAGGTCAATCGGACAAATCCAGTCGCCATTGTCTGAAGTCATCCACTCCTGAACAGAAGCAATTTCCTGTCGTAATTGAGATGCTGCTTCGTCCAAAGCTTTGAATACTTTTATACCTCGCAAACCTACTTCGGAAGATTTAACTTTGATTAAGTCTGATTCTTCGCCTTCAGCCTTTAAAACATCAGTCCAACGAGGCGAATTGCTTTTCGTGGTTTTCTTCAGCTTGATCGTCAGCCGAATCCGAGTTTTATTGAGTTTAGAAAAGTTGTAACGTTCAACTACAGCATCATTCAGAAATGCTTCATTTGCAATTGCTTGTACCATTTTAGTTAGTTGATAATTATTTTCACTCAAATTTCGCGTAGCGTTCATAGTTGAACAACTACGCAAAATTTGTATTTGCACATACTAAAACCAGGGTTCACTTAAACGCCAGAATCAGAATGCAGCTAAACAATTACCCAATAAGTCCCTTGGTTACGAACTATTTGGGATTGATGATTGATTGTTGCTGTCCCAAGCTGATGATTATTTTTTAGTTGGTGGATATCTCTAATGGCACAATGTGGATAAATCAAAACGCATCTCACAGGAATTTGGCGTAGCCATATTTATTGCTCCCAGCCAGTGGACAGAGCTTATTAAGCAAAAGGTCTAATGGTCAGGCGACAGATACAGCTTTAGCGGGGGCGTATCCCAATTTGGAAGATACATATTTCGTTAAAACGTAAAAACCTGATTCCCCGGTTAAACAAAAAAGATATATTTACCAAAGTGGGATGCTCCCTTTAGCATTTAGCAGTTTGCCGTCTGAGCAATTCACCAATGAAAACTTGACATCGCCTACCGCTTTCATGTGCAAGTTTCAACATCTGATGACCAAAAATAATGGGATGCAAGCCCCGCCACTTCAACAAGCTCAGTACAAGCCTTCCAGGACTGCTTTTTGTGTTAAGATGTTGATGTAGAAGTTTTTCACGTCAATATGCTAGCTTTAGAAGATTTATATGCCTTGTACCGTATTTGATTGTATTTAATAAATGAGTCAAAGCACATGAGGCAAGTAGTTAGACAAATTCAAGAGCGAATCAAATTTGAGTTTGAATTGGAAGGAATTAAATATGAATTGTGGAGATTAGATGATTATGAATATAGAAAAATTCAAAAAAATAGTCTTGCTATTAAAGATGACTCTTCATTTTACAATGATATTTACTTATCTGAAGATAAAAACAAATCGAATTTGGATCTAGCAAAGTCGTTTATTACATTAACTTGGCTTTTTGGAAATAGCAGTGATTTAGTTGATAGTTATAAAAGTTCTTTTAGTTTCCCCTTATTACTAACTATTAATAAAGCAATAGGAAGTTTTTTGTATTTATTGCATATTTTCGATTCTAAAGGTTGGATATATTATCGACTATATAAAGTATTTGAAGATGAATCAGATATACCTGATAAAATACAGAATGAAATATTTGAATCAGAATTGACGCGCCAAGAAATTAATAATTTTCTCAACTACATACATACATATATTAATGCATCTTTTAATAGTTTAAATTCTGTAACTGTCCCCGAACCATTTTTGAAAGCAATTGATGCAAGTTGTATGATTTATGGTTATCATAACAATCAGTATATTGAAGAAGAATATAATGATGAACAGTCATATCAAGCAGCACTCGAAAGATTTCGGTTAGTAGGGCTTTGGCCTTGGCAGCCACAGAATATAAATGCTTTACTACAAACTATCACCAGTAAAACATTTAGGGTTTGATTATTATCCAAATTGATACAATGCCTAAAAATAATTACAATATATCAACACCTAAATCTCCAAAACAAAAACACAAATTTTTTCTAAATCCTTACAAGGATTGTGCTTTTACTAAATGCCCAAAGTGTGAAACGAAAACGAAAGTTCGTAAATTTCCTTTAGTTATTCATATTGAACCACAACAACTATTTTTACTAAATAAACAATGTAAATATTGCCCACATTGTGACTTAATTATCGCTAAGAAGCACGAAATTGAGCCATTGATGGCTGCTGCTTTCATTAAAACTAATCCTAACATAGTATGGAATAACTATGTAGTTATGGGAACAGTCGATAACAAAGATTGGAAAGAAGGCGACAAGAATTTACTCTCTCCATCAGAAATGATAGGGCGCATATACGTGTTCAAGGATGTCTGGGATTTTACAATTATTCCGGCAGGTTGGTATCCTAACGAAAAGAAATAATATCAATAATTTTTATTCTTTCTGGTTTGATTATTAATGCAATTCAAAGAATGACTCTTGTCCGAGATGCTTCACATAATTTTCCACAAGCTCCTGAAGACTATCTTGTTTCCCTATATCTATCCAATCATCGATTCTTCCCAAAAATCAATATCTTTGGGTCATAAATATTCGTTTCTGCTCATCAATTAAAATAAAACGAAGCATTGGTGAATAGGAGATAGAACACTTCAGTATATTTTCAGTTCCACTTAATTTATCTGGTGAAGAAAATTTTATCAATCTACCGCTATCATACTTATTTTTCATCAATTATTACTATTTAAGTTGAGTTTCTTGCTTATTCATTTTTTATTAGCCCGATTTTTTCGACGAGATTGTTCTTGGATTTTTTTCTTTTTCTTAGCTTGATTTTTCCCTTTCTTGGGGATATAAGAGCTAAACCCTTCTGGGTTAATTAACCTGTTATCGAGTTGTTGGAATCTTTCTGGGTGAAAAGCAGCCCAGTCTCTCGTTTCTGATATCACATCTTCAATAAAAGAATAACGTGGATTCTCACGCAGTTTAATCAAAGCTGCTTCTATCCCTACTTGCAATCCATCATTTACGTCTTCTTCATTAATGAAAAACAAATCAACTAAATCTTCTGCAAAAACTTTATCAATTTGTTCCTTCAGTTCAACTGCACAAAGTTTTGCACTATTAATAACTAGCTTAGTCCATATATAGTCATCTTCTTTCCAAACTTTATTTGAGAACAATTCGGCATGGTATTGTATGACTTGTTCTCTAGAAATGACTTCTAGAGCTACCAAAACCAATAATGACTCTAAAGCAGCACCTCTAACGTATTCATTGATTTCTTCATTTTCTATTAGTTGTTTTATTGGTTCAATGTTTCCATCACTAACAGAAGCCAGTATCCTGCATAAGTCCTCAGTTACTATATCTCCGGTTACATCTAATGCCATTTCTCCTGGCACTGAGAAAAATTTGATGATTACAGGATATGCTAACGGTTCTTTAAATTGTGCTAGTAGATATAAGGCATAAAGATGTAAAGTATATTCTTCTTTTTCTACTAGCTCTTCAAGATTACTACTCAACTTTTCTAAAGTTGATAATAATATGGGAGTTATAGCTTCTCTTTCTTCAATTGCTCTTTCTAAAGCTAAACGGGGAAACTTATTTGTATTGTTCTCTAATTCCGATAAAATTTCTTCTAGTTGCATCTGTTTAAATTGGCACTTTTGAGCTTAATTCAATGAACATAGATTCATTTTTGAACCTCGCATGACTAGAAGTCACACGATTTGGAGCTTCAACGATTTGTGCCTGAATAGCTTCAGGTCTTACAAGTTCTTCACAGGCGTTTAAAGCCTCCGGGATACCCACGGTGGCTGTTAAAATTTTCAAGCCCTCACTCAGAATATTTAAACTGGCGTTCACGTCTCTCAAATTGTGTTTACCACAATTGGGACAAGACCATTCACGCAACTTTAAATCTTTGACTAGTGGATTGCTAAAACCACAGCAGTTGCAAATCTGAGACAAAGGATAAAACTTACTAACTTTCTGCACAATTCTGTCATGCCACAAAGCTTTATATTCCAACATGGTAACAAATTTTGACCATTTAGTTTCAGTCCCCTTGCGGGGATTTAGTTAGCGGAAAGTAGAGGAATTCGTCAAGAGAGAGGAAGTCTGTGTTTCAGTCCCCTTGCGGGGATTTAGTTAGCGGAAAGTAAGCGATCGCTTCTTCCTAAAACCTTTGTAAATCAAGTTTCAGTCCCCTTGCGGGGATTTAGTTAGCGGAAAGAAAAGCAGGTATACAAGCAATAGTGTCAATCAAATGTTTCAGTCCCCTTGCGGGGATTTAGTTAGCGGAAAGTGAAGTTGGCATCTTGCAGCCCTTTGTACTCAAAAGTTTCAGTCCCCTTGCGGGGATTTAGTTAGCGGAAAGAAAAGGGAGAACAAGAGAAAAGAAAAACAGATTTGTTTCAGTCCCCTTGCGGGGATTTAGTTAGCGGAAAGCTACGAAAAACCTATATCTGCATTCATCTACGATTGTTTCAGTCCCCTTGCGGGGATTTAGTTAGCGGAAAGCTTTTAGTCGCCTTGACTATTCAAAAGCCCTTGCGAAAATAGTGTTTCAGTCCCCTTGCGGGGATTTAGTTAGCGGAAAGCTGAATGACAACAACCTCCTTCACTACCATGCCAGGTTTCAGTCCCCTTGCGGGGATTTAGTTAGCGGAAAGTTAGAAAAACGGCGAAAACCCAAACGACGCTTATTAAGTTTCAGTCCCCTTGCGGGGATTTAGTTAGCGGAAAGGTGGGCGGCACAGCCGCCCCCCCGTCGTCGATTGTTTCAGTCCCCTTGCGGGGATTTAGTTAGCGGAAAGGTATTCTCAGCCAGAATGGAACCAGGCAAAGAAAAAGTTTCAGTCCCCTTGCGGGGATTTAGTTAGCGGAAAGCCCGCCATTTGAAACATAGTCTACAAGGCGATTCTAGAGGTAGTTTTGGCAAAGCTGATCTAGAAACCTTGTTTCAGGCTTTGGAAAACTGCCAACTGAAACTAATGAAACGCTGTAACTATTGATTTGTCAAGGTTCTGGCGATTTGGCGAACCCCCCAGGGTTTTTGACCTCACTATAGGTCTGCCAAAAATTTTGGTTATGGGTCAATCATATAATGATTGTCTGCTCTTGTCGAGGTACTTCAGAACCATACGTGATAGTTCTTTTAACACTGCCAGCATCCAGCACATATACTCTAATCGAGTCTTCATCAGGTTTGATCAATTTCTCAATCTTTATTTGCAATTGGGTAAACTGCACAGCAGTCAAAAAACACTCAAAAACACTGTATTGAGTCCATTTCCCATAACCAGTCAACATTTTGTGCAAGCGAGTCCGCCGCTTATTCGCCGCTTTATTATCGGGTAAGTCGTAAATAAACAGATAGAATAATGTACTCATCGCAATGTTAACGGTTTGTAAGGAATACCCTCCTGTAAATGACGACCCAACAAACGTGCTTGTAGTTCTATGGCTCGTCTGTAGGTACATCTATACTCAAATACAGGGTGTTTAAATTCATCATTCATTTTTTGGTCAAAAGCCTGCAAGAAGGTTTTCTTAGCATTCTCCTTCAAACGATAAGCGCCCAAACTGTCGGTAAAATCTTCGGGCTGAATTTTGCGGTTATTCAACACCGATAACACTAAATTATCAGCGATTAAAGCCCGAAATTCCTCCATTAAATCTAATACCATCGCTGGTTGACCATGATGAACTTCATGCAAATAGCCAATATAGGGGTCTAATCCAGCAATGTGAACAGCCGCCATAACCTGACCTTGCAGTAAAGCATAGGCAAAATTCATTAAAGAATTTACTGGATCTGTAGCTGGACGGCGACTTCTACCATTAAAAGTCCATTGATTACCCACCATCTGCTGCCAACAGGCAAAATATTCTCTAGCAGCTAAACCTTCAATTCCTCTTACTTGGTCTATGGTTTGTTGAGTCTTGACTAGACTTTTGCGTTCTTTGAGGGGGTTATCTTTTTGATTGTGTCGGTACAACACATTATATTGGTTATGAATTTTGGCGATGACGATCGCTTTAACTAATTCCAAACGCCGCACAGGGTCTTGATAAACTTGATACTGTGCCAATCTTAATTGACCGTTGCGAGAATGACGCGGAAGTGCTGAACCCAAGTATTTACCAAAGCTGGAAAGGTAATGAACGGGCATTCCTAATTCCAAAGCGTAGACGAAAGCATCACCTGTGACTTGGGGATTACCCATGAGTATGACTTGTTCTACTGTTTGGGCGGCAACTTTTCGTTTTTTCCAAGTACCATCTTCTTGTTTTAAGGCAACTTGAAAGGCTTCGTAGTCTTTGCTTAAAACTGCATCCGGCTGGGTGAGGTAAAGAGTACTCATGGTGATTTTTAGGAATTTTGCTGTTGTAATTTTTTAACTTCAAAGGGCAAACAGATTCCTTGCAGACTGCAAGACTCGCATTTCTTGGTATGATCTATGGGTGCTGGCATGGGGTTTTGACTAGCAAAGTGCGCCAAAGCGATCGCTTGTTCGGTCATTTGTCGCAGTTGGGGTGTAAATGCTACAGTCTGCCTTCTGCGGTTAGCGTGATAAAAAATTTCACCATAGGTAATACTCCGTCCAGTGCGTTCTTCCAAACATAAAGCCGCCGCACAGAGTTGAAAATGGTCATTGAGGTGTTGTGCCATTTTCCCTTTCTTGTATTCCAAAGGCACGAGTTGACCATCACACTCTTCCACAGCATCGATAATACCAGCAACTTTAAGGCGATCGCACCACACCCATTGCTGCTGGTGAATTAGCGTTTCTCCCTCCTGGAGTGTTCCGGGTTCATCAATATTGCGGTGTAAATGGCGACCTAAAATAATATGTTCATTGTCCTCCATTTCACCGAGTACATATTCCAAGTAAAACCTACGTGGGCAATATTCCCAAGCATTCAGATACGCCAAAGGCAAATAATTTTCCGTCATAAATTACGAACTACGTTAGCGAAGCTCCTCTGAAAGAGGCATTACGAATTACGAATTACGAACTACTACCTGTCCCATTCCCATCGCTGTTTTCCGCCCCACTCCCGCAAATTCAGCAAAATGAGCTAAGATTGTCGCAATTCTGGATTTTTCAGGGTCAAGAAACCGATACCTTACCCAGCCTTCCGCCCCAATTTCTGCACCGCCTGCCATTTTCAAAGCATAGGTTTTCAGTTCAAAAGCAGAAATTAAAGCATTCCATTCAACTGGAGAAAAATGAAGTTCTACGGGGGCAAAAATATTCCACCGCCGTAATAAACTGCCAAAAACCAAATCTGGCAATGGAAAAGGCTGTATAACTCGACCTTGTTTAAAGCTGGTAGGAGAGAGAAATTTTAATTCAACAACATTTTGAGCAGGTATACGCGCCAGTTGTTCAAAGCTGCTAGCTTGGAGAATATCTATGCACTTACCCAATCGACAAGGTATTCCCGCCAGAGTAATTTCTCCACCCAAGTTAGTACTCAATCCCCAAAGTAGCGGTGCTAAGAGTTCCTTTTGTAATAAACTAATTCTCAGATGCAGCTTTTGGGATGAACTATACCGCATTGCCAGAGTTATGGGCAGACTGTCTTGTTGATGCAGGTGTGCAGCTAAAGCAGTATCGGCAATAGCTAACCATTGAAAACATTGAGCATGAATGGCTCGTCCCAAGGTTGATGGTAATGGTTGTGTGGTGGAAATAGCAACTTGAATGATATGCAAAGCCTGATCATCTACTTCCACTCCCGTTAATTCATAGGGCTTTTTTTCCCACTCCACCAAAGTATTTTCAGTAATACGCTGACAGATTGATTGCATGAGATGGGGATATAGAATTGCTTCTGGCAACACAGGCATAATTTTAGTTACACCCTCAGAAATTCGTAAGGGAATCCAACTCGGTGCGGGTTGAATTTCTGGTAGCCAAGATGTTAACGCAGTGGAAGCGAACTGATTTCTCAGCGCTGGCGCGAGCGCACTTGGTGTAGACTTGAGAACTAGGTTAACTCCAGCAAATGCAATCTCAGTATCTTTGGTACATATCATAACGGGTACTTGTAGCCATAAGTTGCAGAGGCAGAAATCCAGGTTTAATTACGCGGTCTTTATCCAGTTGGGCTTTATCCTTAGAAAAGGGATTAATTCGATTAAAAGTAGTTTTTTCACCTAAATCATCCATCGGCTGCACTGTAAAGCCGGTGGTAGGATTTGGCTCAAAGCTGGGTTCTGGCGTTGTTTGTTGATATTCAGGAAGATACTGGAAAAAACAGCCGCGTTTACCGAAGTAGTTAATTTGGGCAAACAGTCCATCCAGCTCTGCTAAGTGATTTCCCGCACTACAGCAAATTTGCAGATTTCCTTGCATATATACCCATTCTCGAAAAACAAACCCTCCTTGCATGGGAATTGTCGGACGAGTTTTATCTGCTTTGTCGGCAGTTTGGTCGTAATAACGCAGTTTGTAACCATTGCGATTTACAACCAATTTTTCTGGAGGCCAAATATAAATTGTTAAATCTCGAATCCAGGTAAATTCGCTATTAATCCATTGGGTAAAATCACTTTGGTGTTGTCTTCCCTGACTTTCTAGCAAAACTTTTAACAATGCCATTTTAATAGCGTAAGGAGTTGGCACTAAATTAGACCGTGCCGCCATGCTAGTGGCATCAGACCTTTTGAGTGAAAATAGGCTAACAGGTTGATAGGTGACAGTGAGCCATTGCTTAGGCCCGGATTTAGGCGATCGCTTCGGCATTTTCACTCTCCCAAGGTAGACTTTGAGCAATTAAAGTTTCTATTTGGTCGGCAAATTCAGCCATATTATTAAAATCAAAACAATGAATTGTTGCCGCACCATTAAGATTATTTAATGTAGTTGCCAAACTATGAATTTGACTGTTGTATTCTGGCTCCAAAGGGCTAATCATTGGTGCAGGACAGCGCCGACTACTGACAGTAATCACACCTTCAAAATGGTCAGGATGGGGTAAATGAGTGTTGCGTTTAGCTCCATTAGGCTGCAAATAGGTATACAGCACACTTTTGAGTAAAGCATCTAAGCGTTTTTTGCGTTCAGCAATATCAATGCTGTAACCAAAATTGTGAGGATTATAACCAATCCGAAAAGCCTCTATATTCAAAACAGTGGCATATAAACCAGAACTGACTTGCACATTATAAGGAGTTGGATTATCCACACCGTACTTAGCATGAAAATAACTCTGAGTTTTCACCGCACGAGGTAAACCGACAACAGCCCCAAATTCAATGACAGAATCCCGCTTCAGGGTTTGTCCCTTCTTTTCTGTCACCATAAAACCTTCCAAATCGCTAATACTGCAAAGTTGAATAACTTTACCTGTTTTAGCAGCTAAATCCGTATCTTTGTCTGTAAAAACAGCAAGATTTTTTTCCAAATCATAACCAATTCGATCAGGATTAAATTGCTTACCACCCTCCGATAAACTTAATCCAGACTCCAGCGCCACCCGGTGTAAATGTTCTGCCTGAATATGTTTGAGCATATCGCCGGAAATACCATTCACATATTCAGGTTCATTCATATCTTTTTGAATGATATAATAGCGCCGAGTTAAGGATTGATTACCCTCATTACCCTCATTATTTAAAGCGTGAAGTTGCCAGGATACTAAACCACTGACGGAAACTGAGTAAACTGGAAATTGTACCTTAGTCATTGTCTAATTCTCCTTCTGTTTCTAAATTATGAGTGGCATCGGTTTTATCAGCATCTTTAGCTTTACCCCAACCTTTGGCATAGCCGTAAGCAATTAACAAGTTAGCTACTAAACTAGAACCAAATCTTTCAATTAGATGAATTACCCCATCTAAATCATCTTTTGTAGTCCAGATGCGGCGGAACTTCCCTTTTTTCTTTAATTCCTCATCAATGCGAAGATTTTCATTTTCGTAACTAGCCAAAAAGGTTGATAATTCAATGATAAAATCTTTCTTAGAACCTGCTTGACTACTCAAGCGTTGGGCTAAACCATAGATTCTTTCCCAACCGTGTTCTTCTTTTCCTGCATAAACTGTAGCGCTGTTAATCGCTTTAGCTATGCGTAAAAAACCAGGGTCTTCAGTGATTTCTGTTAAAGACCAATCTTGGTCATTTTGACGATGATGGAAATTTTTGACCATGAGGTTTAATCCCTTGAGAGAAAATAAACGGGGAGGTTTAGCTTTGGCATCTGCTAGACGTTTGACAATATAATCAGCATAACTGACTTGAAAGTGAAAAAAATGGTACAGGTTACTACCAGTAATAAAGTCCCGATAAGCTGCCAATAATTCACTATGGCCTTCTTCCGCAGAAAGACTAGTAATTACCAATAAATGCTCGTTTAAAACACTTTGATAATCTATTAATTCCGCCGAATTTTGAGGACTAATCCAACCCGGTAGCCCTAAGCTAAAGACTTCTTTAACACCATAAACTTGACCTTTAGAACCAAAGTGAGTCCCCAAAAAGCTGCTCACAAAATGGTTAATTGGTTGCCAAATATCAAATTCATCGGCTTCTGCGTCTGCTTGTCCTTGGTGATGATTGAGTAATTCCCGACAAAAACGTAATATTAATTCGGCATCAAATCGGGCAATTCCATGTCCCCCAGAAGGTGGGTTAAATTTGCGGAGTTTATTCAATACCTCCCGATATTTGGTTAATTGAATATCTTGAGGTTCCAGCACCACAACTCGCCAATCATAAACTCGTTCTGCAATCTTTACCCGTTCTGCTACCCCAAAATTAAATAATCCCCCTGCAATTAGCCATAAACTTAACCAATCTGCTTTTTGAGAATCTACTTTATTGCTATCTGCTTTAGTGCGATTCACACCTTGCACAGATGTAGGAAGATAAATTTTAACTGCACTGGCGGTTTCGGGTAATTTATGGCTGGTAGCTTGTTGGAATAACTCGGCTATTTTTTGAGTTTCTGCATCTAGAGTGGGGTAATTTTCTTGGCTAAAAGCTTGAATCAAAGAAGTAAGTAAAATGCCATAATTATCTTTGAGTTGCCATCCTAAATGCCAAAGTTCATTATGATTACGATCATGGCGCATGGAAGTCAGAATTACGCCATTTTGGGTACTTGCATGGGGTGGTTTCGGTGCATCTTCATTGAATTGAACTTTTCCCCGTTGTTCAAATACATAGTTGCGATAAAGTTTGCGCTCGTCACTTTTCTGCACTGTGTCAAAAGGTTCGGTTTCCGGCGGGATTTTGCTAATGTCAGTTTTTTGACCTTTGACTGGGGGGAAAGGATTGGTATATTTGAGTTGAGCGATCGCTTCTAAATTGACAGTCTGTTTTAGTTTTAGGCAGTAGCGTATTCCTTCATCTACAAGCTGAATTGTACTTTTTTGGTTAGTTGCTTTCAGGGCATACTCCACAAGCTGCGCCAAACCAAGCATGAGAAAGGTATCAGCATAAGTGCCGAATTTTTTGGTAACATATAGCTGCTGTATCATCTAAACTTCAACCCTGGCGAGTTGTGTACTTCCAAACATTGTATACGCGCATGGAAGAAGCCTATTCCAATGTGTTGGACTCGTTTTAGTGAATTAAAGCACTAGGCGACTAGAAGTCGCGGCTACACAGACGAAACCCGCACTTCGACAAGCTCAGTGACCAACTACGCGGGTTAAAAACCTTGATTTTCTTTCAGTCCACGCAGGTGGACTTATTTTGAGTGGTTACGCGATTTATAATCGCCAGGGCTAGGTGCAAAATGTAGGTTATGATATTTTTGCTATTTTGACCGGAAATAACCGTGAATGAAGTACGAGATGACTATGATGGTGCTTGGAAGGAAGGTGTAGAACAATACTTTGAAGCGTTTCTCACATTCTTTTTTCCAGAAATTCAAGCAGAAATTGACTGGACGCGAGGCTATGAGTTTCTCGACCAAGAACTTCAGCAGTTGATGAGAGAGTCTGAAGTTGGTAAGCAATTTGTCGATAAACTAATTAAAGTTTGGCTGAATGATGGAAAAGAAACTTGGTTGCTGGTGCATTTGGAAATTCAAAGCCAAGTAGATCCCAACTTTGCCCAACGGATGTTTTCTTACCATTACCGAATTTTTGACCGTTATAATCAGGAAGTGGTGAGCTTGGCCATTCTGGGGGATAATCAAGCAAATTGGCGACCGCAAGAATATAGTTATGGACGCTGGGGATGTTGGCTGAGTCTACAATTTCCAATTGTGAAGCTACTAGACTACGAAGCCCATTGGTTAGAATTAGAACAAAGTGAGAGTCCTTTTGCTGTACTGGTGATGGCGCATCTGCGGACACAAGCGACAACTCAAGATTTAACAGGTCGATTGCGCTGGAAGTTGAGCCTGATTAAACGAATGTATGAGTTAGGCTATAGTAGAGATAAAATCTCTCAGCTATTCCGGTTGCTAGATAGATTAATGACTTTACCACCGGATTTAGACTTGAATTTCAAAGCTGAATTGAAGCGTTTTGAGGCTGAACAAGAGATGACATACATCACAAGTATAGAACGCATAGGCATAGCACAAGCTACCCAGAAACATATTGCTAAAATTCTAACAATTCGATTTAAAGATGTTCCTCCTGAATTAGTTGAACAACTGAATGAATTATATGATGTTGAGTCGCTGAATCAACTATTGGAAAAGGCTGTAACTACAAACTCAATTTCTGAGTTTCAACAAGAATTAAGTCAGGAAGATACAGACATAGAAAAAATATGAGGCTGAACAAGAGATGACATACATCACAAGCATTGAGCGCATAAGCATAACACAGACTCTCCAGCAATCTATTTCTGAAGTTTTAGAGGCTAGATTTAATCATGTTCCTCCCGAATTAGTTGAACAACTCAATCAAATTTATGATAATGCTCGGTTGAAGCAGTTGTTGAAAAAAGCTAGTATTACAGACTCAATTTCTGAGTTTCAGCAACAATTAAGTCAGGAAGATACAGACACAGAATATTAAAGTTGTACGGAACGTTGGTCACATAGTCGTAAAGCCCTGACTACCAGCAAGTACAAATGTAAATACTCAAGTTGGTCAGCATTATTTAATTTATTCAGGTCAAAGTCTTTTTTTATCGGGTAAATATTTTTACTCAAATTCGCTGCTGTTAAAGGTAAACTTGAGTTAAGGAAGCGTGTCATACCTCGCCAACTTTGGGCGATCGCCTGTTGAGCATGGGGGTGTAATGCTATACTCTTAATCTTAGCTATATCTGCCTGACTCCAGCCACCAGCCCAAGCCGAATGATGACGACCAGCGGCCATAATTACTGTATGTCGGATATATTGAATTTGTTCAGTATCTGCGGCAAAATAATCACGCAGTAGGGGTACTAAAGATTGGTTGAGAATATCTTGGGCTAGGTAAGCACTTTCAACAGCGTGGTTAGGACGTTTGTGTTGCTTTTCATAGTTCTTGAGTGCTATTTTTTGCTCGTTATCTTCTGGGTTATAATCGGTGTGTGCTAAGAGGTGTTGTTTTGGATCTTTAGCTTTAAATGCAGGATGAGAATTAGCTTCAGACTGCCATCCCCGCATTACTTCTTGCCATTTAATTTGTAGTTTACCCAAGTCATGGGTGAAAATAGCGAAAAATACTAATAATTCAAATAAGGCTGCTGCTTCTGATTCCTGTATGTGCGGGAAAATCTTGTTTTTAATTAATTTTGTCCCTGCCGATAATAGCTCATTTCTCACACTATTATAAACAGTTGTTTCCGGTTGACCATTTTTTAAGCGTGTGGTTTGAAATTGGTTACGCCAGCAAGTCCACATACAGCCTAAATGTCCCACGTAAGTATCCATATGATAGCGATATTCACTGGTAATTGAGAGCTGTGGTTTTGGGGGTGAAACGAAACCATTACCAAATTCATTAACGCCAATTAATAATCCAATATCCTCCGTATAACTCACATAGCGATGATTAACCAAAATCTGTACACTGCTAATCAGTGATTCACGAGTTTTAATTTCAATACAAACAGGTTGACTGTAACTTTCTGCCTTTCCTTTTGGTCTTTCAATTCGTTTAAAAATCCAATTTGTACCAGACTCCAGTTTCTTAAACTCCCACCAGACTTTGAAAAGTGTAGTCAGAGGAACTGAAAAAGCCATTAATTGACGAGGGTCGATTGGTTCTTCCTCACAGTCAATAAATCCGGTTTCTTCCCAAATAAACAAACTGCGATTATCAACCAAGCGAATTAATTCATTTGCAGCAGACTGTTCACCTCTAATAAATGCCGATTCAAAATGTTGCTCAAATTGCATTTGATTATTTTGTCGGCGTTGTTGTTGCAGTAAATCTTCTGCGGTATGAACTTGATTAATCCAGATTTCTTCGGTGCGAAATCCGACATTTTCATTTACCTGATTTGAGTCAGTATGTGCTGTTAATACTTGCCAAGTTAACTCACAGGTTTCTTTGGGATATGGGAGAAAACTTATTTTTTTATCTGTAGCCTCATCTGATTCTGGGTCTAAATCTGCTGTTGTAATTGCAGCATAAGTTTGGTTAACTTCCACGGTACGATAAACACAAACTGTCCCCTGCTCATCTAGAAATCTAGCACAACGTCCCGCCCTTTGTAGCAGCGAGTTCATGGGACAAAGTTGACTGTGCATAACTTGACAGGTGATGTTGATTCCAGCTTCAATTACTTGAGTGGAAATCAGTACATAACAAGTACCATCATCTTGCCAGTTTTCGGCAAAAGTTTCTTTTAAGAATGTTTCCTTTTGGGCGCGATGTTCGGGTAAAAATCGAGAATGTAGCAGGGTAATATTTAGTGTTTCTGGATGATTCAGTTCGGCTAAATCCCTATATAATCCCTGGGCTTGAGAAACAGTATTACAGATGATGATTACCCGTTTCCGATGATAATTTTCAATATCAGCTTTGATAACTTCCGCCGTCAGCGCTGCGGATTTAGCTTGAAATACCCGGCAACGTTTACCTTCAATTGCTTGTAAATCGGCTTCTTCAATTTGAATTATTTCCATTATCGATTAAACTTTGAATTTGGGTGGCAAGTTCATTGGTTAATGTGGCGGTCATGAGGAGAAAGGGTGAAATACCTTTGACTTGTTGCAAAACTTTAATCACGGTAGTAAAGGAACGGTCAGGGTCGAGTAGATGCAGTTCATCAAATACTAAGTAAGAAGCGAAAATTGCTCCTGAGTTGACGTTAGCAGAACCACGACCAACTGAGTAAGGAATATTCAAGAAGCTGCTCAACATTTGGTCAATGGTGCAGAAGACTATATCACCTTCAAAGCGGGGGTCTTCTGGGTTTTCTCCTGTTTGCAGGGTAACAACTGGGGAGGGGATTTGATGGCATTGTGACCAGCGTTGCACGAGGATTTCTGTTCTTTGACGGAGGCTGTTAGCCAGGGTTCGCAGAGGTACAACGTAGATTAATTTATTGGGGAAGTCGAGGTTGAGGATTTTAGCAAATAGGAAAGGTGCGATCGCGGTTTCGGTTTTCCCTGATCCTGTGGGGGCGCGCAGTAGGATATCTTGGTGGTGGAGGAGTTTCAGGATAGTTTGACGTTGAAAGTTGCGTGGGGGGAAGGTTGTCAGGGTTTGGAAGTGTTGGTTAATTTTCAATTCTGTGGGCATATCTGACAATTTTACTGATATTTGTATTTATGCTGCAAAAACTTGAGCAACTGTAATATTTAATTCTGGAAAAGTTGGTGATATAATCCTATCTATACCTCGATAAGCATTTGGTTGATAAATGCCTTGTTCATTGAGAATATATACAAAAATCGTTGGTTCTTTGGGATTACCTAAATAATTACGACTGCCAATAGCTAAATAATCAACAATCCAATATTCAGGAATACCTAAATGTTGATATTCATCGAGTTTATCTATATAGTCAACTTCCCAATTTGTAGAAACTATTTCTACTGCTAATTGTAACGGTTCAATAAAAGCGGTGTAAGCGGATAAATTAGCATCCCACAGGTTTTTATCGACTACGCTAACATCAGGAACACGACCTTGTTCTTTGCCACTTGCTGTTAAAGTTCTAATGGCAATTCTTTCAGATACTCGATAATTGAGATTGCGAGTTTCAACTTCGATATCAAATTTCCTAGTGAGAAAATCTGCTATTTTATCATGTTTTCTGGTTGCCTGTATCCGCATAATTTCTCCATTTACAAGTTCATAGCGACCTTCTTCGGGGAAGTCGTAGTTAAGGAATTGATCAAAGGTGAGTCGGTTTTTAGTTAGATTCATAGTTTTGCAATGGGAGGCACAAGATGAGTGAAAGTAGTGTAAGTTTAACCCAGCAAGTTTTCTTTATATCTAGCTTAACAAGTTACGACCGAAGAGAAGGGCTACCATCAAGGAGAATGTGGAAAGTTGCGTGGGGGGTAGGTGATGAGGGTTTAGAAGGTTAGTTAATTGTCAATTCTGTTGGCATATCTGACAATTGGGGTGTTTTTGGGTAATCAATACGTGACACGAGCGCTATCTTTTCGGTTTTGGTGGTCTAGCCATAGCAGCAGTATTACCTCCTTCAGAATTCCCTTTTGGTCTTTGTTGAGATTGCTTATTTTTTTGTATTGGTTGAGTATTTTTTTGACCTTTAGGTATTGGTTTTGGAATGCTGGTAGTATTATCAGAATTAGAGGGTGAAGAAGGAGAATTATCAAATCTGCGTCTATCATCCCATCCCATTACTTGGAGTGGAGTTGGTAGTACAGGACGATCTTTGTATTCATTGACAGTTGAATCATGAGTTCTTGTAGGTCTACCAATATGAAACTCATTAACATCTCGCGTAATTTCCATATATCGAGTTTCTTGCTCAATGTTAAGAGAATTATTCCAATTCAACATAGCTAATAACATTTTAATCCGAGGTAGATGATAAATTTTGTCTACTTCACCTTTGCCCTTTTCTTGAGGATAGTCTTCTATACTAATATTATCAAGGATGTATTTTTCAAATGCAGTTATCAGATTTGTATAGTCTTCAGTAACAGTATCAGTTTCCTTAATTGCCCATTCATTACCATCAAATAGTTTGCTGTATCGGGATATGCGATCGCTCAAATACAACTGTGGCTCAATTTTAACAGCACCCATACCTAAAGGTTTACCCATACCAAGTTTGAGACGGTATTTATCACTTTGGGCAATGTCAAGTACCCACAAAATTGTCCCAAGCTCAATATCGCTTAAATTTTCAAAATATACTTTGAACTTAAAATTTATGCCTGTTTGGATAGGCTTAATTGCAGTTGTCTGACTTTCTGAAACTTGATTGTCAAGTTCAATAGGAGGTGAAGAGCCTTTATGCCA
Organism: Nodularia sp. LEGE 04288; assembly: GCF_963896525.1. Classification (NCBI taxonomy): domain Bacteria; kingdom Bacillati; phylum Cyanobacteriota; class Cyanophyceae; order Nostocales; family Nodulariaceae; genus Nodularia; species Nodularia sp. LEGE 04288. The sequence continues at coordinate 26,669 of NZ_CAWQOY010000118.1, read as the reverse complement.
ATAGAGTTTATGTCCTCGTATGACAGTTTCAAGCTTTGGTTGTTTAGCATAATGTTGTAGCTCCTTACGATCAGTATTAGTTTGCACTAAGTAATGTTGAAATGTCGTAGGTTTAGGGCTACCCAATATTTTAGGTTTGATAGTTTTATCGGAATCTCCTGTTTGCCAAATAGGTTTATTAGTTGTCACACAAGTCGCATCAGTTATAAAAATTCTACTGCTTCTAGCTTGGTATTTATTTGACTTTTCCTCTTTAACCCAACCGAAAATAGATTCTGCAATATCAAGTATTTCTGAATTGCGGAATTCTTCAGGTACAAATTTTTCAACTGATTTTTCATAAGGTAGACGAAACATCATTGCGTGTCCAAAGAAAACTAGGCTACTATCTTGAATAATATAAAAAACTGGTTGCATTTCTTGTAAAACAGCTTCTTCACCTAGCAATTGCTTTTGTCCCTCAGTAATCTGTTCTTTATATTCCTGAATCATTTCATTAGGAATAGTAATATCATCATTTGCATTTGACTTAGGAAACCCAAAAACAAATTCCATGTGTTTGCGTGGAGCAGAACCTGTTTTAACAACTACAGCATTGATTTCGCCATTGTTTATTGAATTTGCCTTTGCATAACGTAGCTTGACTTTTCCTTGATTATGAGGATGTGAGCGAAATGGATCAACTTGAACACTTATCTCTAAAGCATTACGTGAATTGTGCCAACGTCGCAAATCTCTTGGTATATTATTTTTTTCAATTCTGGCAAAAGATACTCCATCAATTATTTCATTTGCAGGACGGATAGCCCAATTAGAACCTTGTTTAGTTATAAAACCTGCCTGCATTAAAAAAGAGTAGGTATTACTACCTTCATTTTTTAGAAGATACTCACGATATTTATCTCCTAATGAAGTTCTGTCTCCAACCGCACGATAAACTAAGTTATTTTTTGTTAACTTATCAATTTTGCTAAAGCTAACAATCTCAACTAAATTCCGCAGCATTCCCCGCAAACTACTACCAGGAATAACAGGCTTTGTATATTTTTTCAAAGGATTTGTGTAAAAGAAATCTGGTAAATCTTTCGATTCTGCACCACAGTTAAATTCTTCCTTTGTTAATCCACAGCGAATATAAAGTGGTGATTCAGTGGTTAAAGTACATTCAATTCTTCCAGTATTGCGAAAATCGCAATAGCGGTTTTCTTTTGGTAGAGAATCTGGTGCTAGTTCTACAATTTTTTCGGGTAATTCTACAAAATTGTAGGGAGCGATTGCTTTACGATTATCTGGGACTTTAGAAATATGCTTAGGATTCATTATTTAATCACCTTAAAAGTAGTTAAGTTAACTAGACGACTTAGATCAATTCGAGCTACACCCGAATAATTGTAATCAACATAGTGATGAACCCTTAAACGCAAGGGACGATATAATTTCTGATTATCATCAAATTCAATATTGGTTAAAGGCACGGCATGACGTAAACCTTGAGAACCATCTGACACTAAAGTAAAATTAACACAAATTTTATCTGCTTGTGTTCCTGAAAGAATGTGATTTTCTGGGATAAATTCTGTATTTTTTTCATCTTGAATTAAACGAGCTTTAAAACCCTCATCAGTCTGCCAAAGCATTACTTCCGATGTTTCACCAAAAGCTCGACATTGTTGCAAAGTAAAAAGACGTAATTTAGGCAGAAATTTAAATGCACTGTCTGCCGTTAATAATTTACCATCTTTAAATTTTCCCCAAATTACTCCATCTTCTGCGTGAGCTAACAGAAACTTTAATTGATATTCTTCAGCTTGTTTTTCTAACCATTCATTTATATCTGAATTGGTTGAAATAGCTAAAGTCTTACATATTGGTTTATTCAAGCAACTACCTCCTCATTTAACGCATCAACAAACTTTTCTAAATCTTCAGTATTATCTATAATCAAAGGGTCATTTTTTGAAGCTTGGGTAATTTTCCAAATTTTATTTTCTGAAGCTAAAGTAATTATTGCCTCTTTCCCCTGCAATCGTCCTCTTCCAATACTACTCGTACCACCAACAGGTAAATCTCCAGTCCACAAGTCTTTAATTAACAATAGTAACAAACCAATTTCATGAGGTTTCGGTTGACGTAACTCCAATTCCAGTTTTAACTCTGTTTTATCGCTCCCAAAAATTGGTTGTTCATTAAATAATGCACCATGTAAAGCACCACCTGTAAAACGATCAATAGCTATGCGGTTTTGTACTAAATCAGTTGTTTCTTTAATGACACTCTCATGAACAATCAAACGACTTGCTTTTGGTTTATTAGTTTTATCCTTGCTGAAATCGACACCAAATATCTCATCAATAATGCTTGTATTTTTCTGGAGAGTATTAACAATTCGTTCTGCACGATGACGTAATACCCCCGCTAAACTTGTACCAGATAAAACTGGTTGAAACTCTCCATTTCGTCGGGATTTGAGGTGTACAACATCGGGTACTTTATCACTAGAAGCTTGGCCAGAACGAATTAATAGGGGACTAGCAAGGGTAAATGTGGTGTGAATGGTTAGGCGATCGCGTTTATCTTCTTTTTCATCCAAAAACAAACCTAAAGCCTTTTCAATTGATCGATGAATAGGATAATTAGGAAATAAACCAGGATTCCAATGTTCAAAATTTAACCAATCTAGTCGTTCATCATATTTTTGTAAGTCAAATTGCCATACTTGCCATTCTTCTACGTGACAGCAACCAAAACCACGTTGTTTTTTCATTCCAATAGGAATTTTACCGCTTTCTAATCCTTGGAGAACAATTACTAACTCTTTAATTAATTGCTCTCGATTATTCTCTATTATTAATTCAAAACAAATGTCAAACTGCGTTCCAGCTTCCAGCAACTCCAAGTCATATTTCTGTCCATCTTCAGCAGTTTTGGTAATACTGTTAATTTTGACTCCATCTCGTAATTCTATACGAGGAATAGTATTGCTAATGGCATCATTAATAATTAAAGGACTTTGTTCACCTTCTTCCTCACTACGTTTTCCACCAAATAATACAGATATTTCTTCTGCGTTATAACCATATTCATGGTCTCGTAAATAATTACGTAATGCTCCAGCAATGGAAGAACCCATTAGTAATGCTTTATCTTCTACACTGTCACGTAAAATAACTAAATCAGTATCACCTTCAGCATCACCACTTCCCAAACAAGTTGGAGTATCTAATACTAATGTACCGCGTACAATAATTCGTTCAATAATTTGACGCTGATTGCGATATCTTAGGCATTCATGAATCATTCTTTTTCTCCTTTATTGCCTTTTTAGCTACTGCCATAATTAATCGCAATGTATATTTCTCAGCTAGTTTATTTTTTCTAGCAAATTTATCTGTGATACTTCGCTCTACATCTGCAATTTTGACTGTTTGTGAGTTTTCAATCCAAGACATAGGATTATTTAGCCATTCATTCAGCTTTTGCTTAAGAGATTTATCTCTAATTTTTGCTCTTTCAAATTGACCAGTTGCATTAGAAGGGAGATTATTCAGAAGAGATAGAACTAAATCACAATCTCCTGTTGATAAAGCTTGTTGTGCTACCATCTGTAAACGAGATAATTGACTATTGCTGATTTGACCTTCTATTTTTAAATAACCAATTTGCTTTTGTAATGCTTGTTCCATTTTTTGATGCAGTAATCTCTCTGCCATTTGTGCTGCTAAAGTTTGTGATTCTGGTAGTTTTAATAGAGGCTGACTAGATGTTTTTGCAGGTTCAGGTTGTTTTGCCTGAAAATGTCGTTCTTCTAGCCAGTTCACAGCAATTCTGCCAAAACCTTCAACTCTGCGCTCACCAATGCCTAAATTTTCTAATTGTTGAATTTTCTCTGAGGTTAGAAAAATTTTATCAAAAACAAATACGCTTCCTGCCTTCAATACTGGAACTTGAGGCAAAGGTAGTCCCCATTTTCGATTGAAGCCACCTACTAAATTATTACTAGCAAAGCTACGTTGTGGTTTAAGTGTTCCTAAAACTTTTTCGAGTTCCTTTGTTAACGGTGCTGGTGTTTGATATTGTTTTGATGGCGGAATAACGGCATATTGCCCCCATTCATCACGTAAAATCAAATCACTCAAAAGTGTAATTGTTAAACATTCACGATTAATACGTTTAGTAGATGGAATATTTATTTCATTCCAAGTATCATGACAATTCACATCAGATATTTTCGTATGTCCGTAACCTGCACTTTGAGAACCACCTATCCAAATATCTGCTGTTTTTTGGAGCAAATTTTTCAAAAAATCTACATCAGCTTCATTGCAAAGGACAGCAGCTTGGAAAACTTGTCCAGTATCTATGGCATCGTAACAAAATATTTCCCCTTCTTCTTGACTAGAGCGTCCTTTTTTGCGATCGCGTCGGGTATGAATATTAATACGCCGCTTTTCCTTGTAGAATGTAACTTCACCCTCTTTTGTCCAGAAAGATTCTCCAACAGACTTTGGTGTTTCTGGCTTCTCTTCTACTTCAATACTCAAATCATAAACTGATATAAGTGGTACTTTTTCACTTAGTTGTGCATCCTTATCTTTAACCCAAGAAAGAGGTACAGGTAACGTGCGTTTTTGCTTCTGACTTAGTAAATAACCATTTAAATAGCAAGTATTTTTATCAAAAAAAAGGCGCTTTACTATATCATTATTCAAATCTAACTGTGATAAATGATACTCTTTCATATAACGTCCAATTATTGCACCGCGAATCATACTACCGGGAATATAATTGTAGGAAACATCACTATTTGGATCACCTTGGAATGAGGTAGCAAGTAGTGGTTGTTTAGTGTGGAGTGAAAAAGTAATTGTTTTCATTTGCTTTTCTCCTGAACTTTTCCAAATAGGCTCATATACCTTTGTGTAATTTCTGTTCCTGAATCATCATGCAGAGTACATCGTACATATCCACGACCCCTATTGCGTCCGCTGCCTATACGTCGTAATGCTAATGTACCCACTGCTAAAACTGACAGTATTTCCTGACTGGGTTCGGTTTCAAATACTAAATCGGCTTTAAATTCAAGTTCACGAATTACCACACGAAAAGAGCGTAAACTTCCCTTATCAGCTACACCAGTTTCAGCATTAATTGCAGTTTGACGGCGAATTGTTGTAAGTGAATCTAGAACTTCTGTTTTAGTAAGTTGAGGAAGTGTTTTCTTTTTAATTTGAAAAGCAACTGCTTCTCGTAAATCTTCAGGTAAACAAGCATCCCCTACGTGCATTGATGCTATTGTTCCCTGAACACTACCTGGTGTACCAAAAAGAATGCAGGCAATATTTTCCCAGTCATGACGAATTTCAGGTCGTAAAACAGCAATTAAGTTATCGCATTCTTCACTCAACAAACCTTTAAGTGTGCGTCCACGTAAATAAGGAAATCCGCTAGAATTATGCTCGACTTCTTGGTCAATTAAACCAGCTACACCATCTCCTCTGCCGAAGGTTGTATCACTTAGAAGTTTGATTTTTAGTTGATAAATAGTCACCTAATCCCCCAATTCAAGATAAAATTCCATCGCTTCAATAGCATCAAAATATCCACAACGGTTGTTGAGCCACCCCTTTCTTACCAAGTGTTCACTTTGACCACTAGATTCTGGGAAAGAAGGTAATTGCGACAATTTGTAAGCTGATAAAAACTCTTTAGTTGCATCATCAGAGGCTTCCCGTAAAACTTTTCGTAAAGCCATTACTTTGTTGTGACGTTCTTTCCAATCTTCTCCTTGTTTAAATTCTTTGACAACTTGGGTAAATCCTTCCCAAGTTCGCCACTCACTACTATGCTTTTCTAGTCGCACAGGACGCATTTCTAAATGCCAAATATCTTTGTCATCAACAGGTATTTGATATTCAAGCTTGCGAATTTCAGAAATTGAACCAAGTAAACCACTGGCTGCTAAATGCCAATCAATTGCTGAAAATCCATTTGGCTCAGATTCTTTATTTTCTTTAACAAATTTCTTAGCTTCTTTGCATAATTCCTCACTAATTTTATAAGCTCTTGCGAAAGGATAGTGAGTTTTAACAACACAAATACCTGCACAAGCTGTTAATTTTTTCTCACTATCTGCAACAGGCTGTTTTTCAAATTCTCGAAGGAATAAAGCAGCTAATTCTAGTCCTAATCTTCCTTCGCAAATAAACGTGATATCATCACCGCCATAAACTAAAGGACGAAAAGGGAGATAATATTTAGCCTTGAGTTTAAATTCTCCTAGTTTACCGACAACTTTTCCTTCTTGTATTGACTTTGTAATTACCTGCACAACAGCCTTTAGTGCATTTTTACCTGCGTTGTCAACACTCGTAGAAAAATCGCGCATTCTTTGAATGTAATCTCTATTATTTTCTGCGTCTTCACCATATTTTTGAAATCGTTTACCCATTCCGTTACCATCAGCATGAACAATTGCTACATAACTAGATTCCCTTTGAGAACGTCCTAAATGATCTGTTCGGTAAGGAAACTGATAAATATCGCCGTCAACTACATCAGCAAACATATCTTGCAGTTTTTTATTTGCTCTATCAACAGCTTTTAATTTTTGCTTAGTTTCAGTGGAAATAAGATAGCTGTCTGCTTCTTCTTCATCACCATATTGAATATATTTATTACTTCTATCAACAGCAGGAAGTTGAGTAGAATTACAAACTGCTGTTACACCTAAGCCTATTAATGGTGCTGAAGGAATGCGCTCATGTTTTCGGTGGTCAATTTCTCCTTCCATCAAATCTTTAACTACTTGATAAAGATTATCTTCATCCCAGTCAAAGTCAGCATGAGCAACTACTAGGTTAATTCCCGGTGCTTTTTCTAAAACTAGCTTGCTCAATATTCTGGTGAAACTTATAGCAATATCTCGCGATTTGAATACTATTAATGTGTTTCCACCACCTGCATAAACTATTTCAGCATTAAATTCGCCCGTTTCAATTGGTTTATTTTGTTGATTTTCTGGCACACCTAATTCATCTAAAGTTTCTTTTACCCAATCATCTGTTACTTCGGAAACTAAATGAGATGCCCCAATATTTTCGCGCAGACGGTTACTGCTGAAAATATAACCCTGAATCCCTGATGTATCTATTACAGTTATTGTGAATTTATTCATTTTGCGTACTCATCATTTTGGTCAATCCAATTAGCAATTTCTTCAGATAAATTTGTTAAATGTTCTCGTCCAAATACAGCAATTTTTTTATCATTCGTAGAAGATAAAATTTCAGCTTTGAGAGTATCTGGTTCGTTAAAACAACAAATTAAAGCTACTCTAGCTTCATCGCCTCCCATTTGTTTTGCTCGAAGGTATGCTTCAAAAAGCTTAGTTTTACATAAGTCTCTTTTACTCGTTGTCTAACAAGAAATAGCAAAAAGCTGATATCCCCGTGTAAAGGAAACATCGAACTCAAACCCATCTCTAGTACCTTTAATAGGAATTTCAAAATTTAGACCGTAGTCCTCTATCTGCTTATCAGCAATATTTTTGACTTGTTCTAACACGTAATGCTCTAGCCATAAACCATCAAGCCACTTGCAAAAGTGTTTTATTTCTTTGAAAGTTCCTGTTTTTTCAACTTGCTGCAAAGAAAGCTTATTCTCAGGCGTAACAAAATTTTCTGCTTTGAAGGCTGAAATGATTTCTTGTGGTAACTTCTCCAGGGGTGTTGATACTTCTAACAAAGAAGTTTTACTTTTCCACTCTCCCCCACCATTTGATTTATTTTTATACGCTTGCTCACGAAAAACGTTGTAAAACCAGTCAAACCACTGCTTTGCTTTACTCTCTTCCTTAAAAATATTTGCAAGTTCTGTTGCTAATTTTGGTAATTGCGCCTGTTGTGTCGGTTTTTGTTTTAACTCCAACCCATGTAACTGAAAAAGTCTTGCCAGTTTTACTTCTAGCAATTCAGGTGTTACATTAATACGAATACGCTCTCCATCCTCCCTATCTATGCACATTTCTAACCTACGTGCATCAAGATAGCTAAAAACAGTATCAAGTTGAGATTGACTGAATACTGCTCTATAAGCGTGTACCGCCATTGCTTTTGTACCACCTGTATAATTCAGACCGATTTTTCCATTCTTCAGACCTTGAATTTTGCGGCGAATTTCATCTTGAATGTGGTAAGCATCAGATTCATATTTACCAAGAGAGATTAGCTGTGCTGGTAGGAAGCCTTTTCGTTCTTCGTCCTTGTCAAGGATATTTTTCAGACGTTTAGCCTGAGTTTCTGTACCAGTCGTATGTACTAGGTATGGAGTACCATCTTTTTCTAGTAATAAATTTACTGTTACATAGTTAGGTAAAGGGTTTTCACCAATAAGGAGAAATAGATGATCAACTTTGTGATTATCAAAATCAGATGTACTCATAATAAATTGCCTCGCGTTTTAAATTTATGTGTTCATCAATAACTAAGCAGTTAATGAGCGATCGCCTTTTTTCCTTACCCCCAACACAACCCCACCAACAACTGCGCCAAGGCCTGAACCATTGGACGACTAGAAACATCCTCGCCTCGTGCGAGATAATGAATACTACCAGTTAATAACGGAAAAGCTGTATTAATTGTATCCTCTTTACCATTCAAATCACTATCAAGATTTGCAATGATACGTATATTTAAATCTCGACAAAACTCTTCCCATTTCAGTATATCTTCTCTATTTCTATCGCCAGCCAAAATCACTGCATGAGTAGCCTCACGGATAATCAGCCGATTCTCCTCAGTAATTCTGCCCCCCACATCAATAATATTCAATGGTGTATTTGCACACCTTACCCAACCTGCTGCTTTTTGTGCAAACTTTGGTGTAAATTTAGCTTTATACTCATCCTTCAATCGTCTGGCTAAATCAGGATCTCGCTTCGCAGCATCCGAAAACCAAGCGCCTTCCCCATCTGGACAAGCCGTAATTACATAAGGATAGGGTGCGCCGGGAATTGCACTAATAGCTTGCTTTAAACCTTCACGCAGACATGATTTACCTGACTGGGGTGGACCGCAAAGCACAACTTTGATGATTGGCTTACTCTTTTGTGGTTCATCGGTTTCTATGAGTTCACCCAGTTTATATGCTGGTGTATGGGTAACGGCAATAATATAAGTCTTGTATCCAGGTCTACCAATTTTGGGATCAAAAACAGCGATCGCACCATAAAGATCAGCTATCTTATTTGCTATCAGGTAACTCACCGCCACAGATGCAGGTCCATCAATTTTCAGCAATCTGCCCCCAGAAAATCCCCCCGACGCGATCATCTCATCCAACCTCAGCGCCGCATCCCTCACAACTTGGTCGCCATTTCCCGGTTGACCAAACCCCACCTTTAAAACGTCGCCATCCAAACTGATTTTATACGTTGTCATAAAATTTCTTGGTAGCTATACCCATCTCCTTCGGCAATCAAATATCAATCAATTAAGTCTCCCAGTTTATACGAGGGATTATGTGTGATACAAATCACGTATTTACCTAATTTCGGGTCAAAAAAACCAATAGCACCGTAAATATGAGCCAATTTATGAGCTAAAACAAATGCTACAGGTATAGAAATCGGCCCATTAATCTTGAGCAGTTGTCCTCCTGTCAGTTCTCCCGATGTGGCCATTTCCTCCAGTCGCGCCGCCGCATCCTTCACAATTTGGTCATTTTGGGCAGGTTCGCCAAAGCTGACTCGTAAAATATCGTCTCTGAATTCAATTTTGTAGGTAGTCATTGCTTCCTATTGGTCAATTAATAGCTACATCATACACGGCATTGGAAGATGCCATTTCCAAACTGTTTTATGCTGGTGTTATACCTCAATGTACTTGACCAGTGTTCGAGCAAATTTTTGTAGATACTCCCCAAATAGAACTGCTGCAATGGTTAGCACGCGGTTCTCTCAAACAAAACCTACTGCGAGCAATTCGATTGTGGGTCTGGTTACGTTCGTTATACGGTTCTGAAGGCGGATCTCTATATGGAGAAACTTCAGACCGCTTACTGCTGGATGACTCCTTTACCTTTGCCGGCTGGCGGGATGCTTTTTTCAGTGCCACACATCCCAAAAATGAAGCAATTCCTGAGTTGCATGATTTAAATTGTCCTTGTGCTAAAACCACTGCGGCATGGTTATTTCACCCAAAAACTGGACTTTTAGAATCACAATGGCAGCGATCGCTAATCGTACACACTGGTATCTTAGAAACTGATTTGCATAAACTGTTGCAACGACGTTTATTTGGCGTAACTCGTCGTTCTCTGCAAGCAGACTTGGAAATTCTCACCCAGATGGGATGGTTGGAATATCGAGAACAGAAATATCACCGAGTTAGGAAGTTACCATCTCGTCCCGTAACTACAACTTCAGAAGCCTCTTTTACCAATGCTAGTAGAGATGAATTGAACTTTCTCAATCAAGAAGATTTAGCTGCGATCGCTCAAAATCATTCACAGATGATCTGTGGTGTACGGCGATTGTTCTTCAAACTCGATTATGTCATTCCTCGTAATACCATAGACTGTGTTGAGGACTGGCAGCATCAATTGCGGGAACTGTGGGGACAAACTCCAGTCCCACCTGTGCAGCTAATTTACAACAGTGCCAGATTAGGAAAAGCTGTGGAATCTATAGTCTACCCAGTATGTATCTATTATGTGCAACGAGCAGTTTATCTATGTGCATTTGGGCAAAGTCCTGATCGACAGACTGATTGGTATAACTATCGACTAGACCGGATTCACGATATTACACCCATGCAGTGGACAGATCCATCCATTCCCCAGCTATTGCAACAACGCTACCAACGAGCTAATTTACCTAGTCCGGCAGAAATTGAAATGGAAATGTCCAAGGCTTGGGGGTTCGATTTTTACTTACCCTCTAAAGTTATGCTGCTGCGATTTGACCGAGATCACCATGACCGTTATATTCAAGGTACTTTTCGTCATGACACATTTGAAGCGATCGCCTACCAGCAGGTAAAACGTTTAATTAAACAACACACCCCACTACCAGAACAACAGCAAGCATTACTCAAAGTCCTCACAGAACGTTCTTCACAAGATGCTTACTACCGTGTCAACTATCGACATCTAGATCACAACGTCAGTATGCGTATCCGGGCATGGCGACCCAAAGCTGAAGTCCTAATGCCTTGGGATTTACGGCAAAGCATCGCTGCTGATATCTCTGCCGAATTTCTACTTTATAGCAAAAAGAATTACTAAGAAACTACTAGCACTAATGGAACAAGGGTGCAGTCCCCTTGCGGGGATTAGGTTAGCGGAAAGATGGACAAGCCCACACAACAGATAGAGAAAATATGAAGTTTCAGTCCCCTTGCGGGGATTAGGTTAGCGGAAAGAGTTTATATTTGCAGAACTCAGTAAAGATATTAATAGTTTCAGTCCCCTTGCGGGGATTAGGTTAGCGGAAAGCCATCCCTTCTCTAAAGTGGTTTGCAGATAATCGTTTCAGTCCCCTTGCGGGGATTAGGTTAGCGGAAAGCTTTTGAAACGTGCGCGGACATTTTGAGCAATCGGAGTTTCAGTCCCCTTGCGGGGATTAGGTTAGCGGAAAGGATAAAGTTGCTCAGGAGCAAGCCGGGAAATTTGCGTTTCAGTCCCCTTGCGGGGATTAGGTTAGCGGAAAGTTGATAGCGATAATTTTATCGGCGGGACGCGATCGGTTTCAGTCCCCTTGCGGGGATTAGGTTAGCGGAAAGCAAAAAGCTGAAGAAGTACAAGCAACACCAGATGATGTTTCAGTCCCCTTGCGGGGATTAGGTTAGCGGAAAGCTTCGAGTTAGGACAAATCTAATGCAATATGTTATGTTTCAGTCCCCTTGCGGGGATTAGGTTAGCGGAAAGCCATGATTTGGGGGACTTCAATTATTATTTGGTTGTTTCAGTCCCCTTGCGGGGATTAGGTTAGCGGAAAGTCAGTAGTATCTGCAAGCTATACATACTGAGTATTACGTTTCAGTCCCCTTGCGGGGATTAGGTTAGCGGAAAGCTTTTCAATTTCTTGAAGAGTAAGCCGAGCAGGAACAGTTTCAGTCCCCTTGCGGGGATTAGGTTAGCGGAAAGTATAAATTTCCCTCAAATATATAAAAAAGGAAATGTTTCAGTCCCCTTGCGGGGATTAGGTTAGCGGAAAGCCCGCCATTTGAAACATAGTCTACAAGGCGATTCTAGAGGTAGTTTTGGCAAAGCTGATCTAGAAACCCTGTTTCAGGCTTTGAAAAACTGCCAACTGAAACTTATGAAACTCTGTAACTATTGATTTGTCAAGGTTCTGGCGATTTGGCAAACCCCCCAGGGTTTTTGACCTCACTATAGGTCTGCCAAAATTCAAGCTGATTACATCATCATAGGATGATTGTTTGTCCTTGTCGAGATATATTACTTGGCACTTTCCGGCTTCAGTGATCGCTTAGCCAATTTGGTGTAAGTTTTAACAGTAGCCACAGGCATTTCTAAATCATCGGCGATCACCTTGAGAGATTCTCCCATTTCTCGCCGTGCTAAAATCGTAGCCCAGGTTGCCGCTATTTTATCAGTGCGATCGCCTCCTTGACGTTTCCTTTGAGCAGTAAATAGCGCTGTCAGTTCCTCAATGCGCTCTGCCAAAATATTTGTCAGCAACTGAGCAGATGTATTTGACCTTTGTTCCACCCAGTCTAAGCGTGTTTGTCCCAAGCCAAAAGTGGTTTTATGTCCCGTTCCACAGTAGGGAGCGAGTTTAACTAAAGCATAAAACAACTGGGTAAACTCAGTATTAGCCAAAGCAGCTTTACTTAACCCGCAGGAAATCGCCCCAGTAAAACCTGTAACTGATCCCCGTTTACCAGCAGCGACCTTCACAGATTCCAAGCGGTGTTGATGAATAATCACACTTTCATCAATCCAATCGAGAAAATCTGCTTGTGATATAGGGATTTGGGAAAAGTCATTCCAGCGACGCAGGTAGCTATGGAAGAGATTCTCAGGTACTGGGAGGGGGAAGTGATGACCTTTGCGGCGAAAGCTGGTAGGTGAGATAAAGCTGAGATTGATGTGAGAGTATTTTGCTGGTGGTTGTAATAGTTGAGCGTAGGTGGTGGGTGGATGAGCAATTCTCACCTGTTTTATCTGTAGAGTAGCATCTCTTATTTTTAGGGTTTGTGGCAATTGAGTTAACCATTGTTTGAGAAAATTTGCCACTTTTGCAGATAAAGCATTGACCTGCCAGTGTAAAATTTGGTTGGCTTCTAGTTGTAATTGTTTACCAATGGGAAGTAGTTGACTTTCTAGGGCTGATATATTGAAAGGTTTTTCTGACTCGCCATCATGGAGATAGGCGGAAAGGTCTGGGTCAAGTTGTCGCACTTGGTCAAGAAACCAAGCATGGAGGGCGATGGTGTATTGAGAGTAGAGGGAATTGGAAGTAAGTGGTTCTAGATCAAACTCTAATCCCACCAATTCAATGTCATCTGCCCATGTGGGAAGAGTAGAGGTAGATTCAGATTTGGGCTTCAATTTATAACTGGTAGGTTTATCTGCTCTTACCATTACCGGATTTTATACAAGTATTGTTAAATATTTTACTCAATTTCCATCCCCTCTGGGGGATGAAGTTATTGATACTCCCCCGCTAAATCGTAGTTTCCAACTCGATAACACTCAACAATTTCTCCTCCAAAGCCGTCAAATAAGTACGCTTCAACTTCCCCAACGAGTCCAGAAACTTCAGCACCGATTCTTCCAGCGAAACAGAATACACCCGACTAATGCGATCGCCAATCACCTGCATCTGCTGACACTCCGCAGGTAGATAGTCATAAGACTTCAGATGCTTCAGTCCAACCGTAAGCTCTCCATTCCAGATTCTCACGGTGCAACTAAACTCGTTTACTGCACTGACAATTGCCCAGCACCCACCTTTGCCCCGTAAATCAGGATTTTCTTTAGCTAGAATTTGACAAACTTCGCCAACTTGGTAAGTATTGGGGACTTTGGTACGTTCCATAATTCGCTGCACTACATCTTTCACGATTCTGCCACTTGGCACTTTACCGCCAGCTTCCTCTACTGCCTGCTGCTATACGAATTGCTGTTCCTGCGGTTCTAGCTTCGTGAGGGGGCGGACTTGGCCTTCGCTGGTAGGCAAGATTTGTTGCTGAGTAGAGTTAACTGTAGCAGGATCATCTTCAATTTCGTTTTGTGTCCAATTTGGACACATTTTCATCAAGTTATCAAATACAACCGAAGCTTCGATTAATCTGTAAGGATGACGACGCTCAAACCCAAACCTGTTCTTGCAATACTCCTCAAAGGTTGAATGCGTTGAACGGTAAAGTCTGCGGTCACGCAACTCCATCAGCGCCTTGCCAGCTTCAAAAACCGCTCTTTCCACTTTGCGTTCCAGGTGCAAACGATCGCGCTGTTCTTCCTCAGTCAATTCCTCCACTTCTACAGCCGTCACCTCAATAGTCACTAAATCCTGATGATCCTGGGACAGTACATCTGGATTCTTTGGAGTTGGGAAGGTGACTTTTTTACGCTTCGAGGGTGGTTTGTTCATGTTTCCACCTCTAGCTGAACAGTCGTTGAAGAGTATTAAAAGGATTTTTAGTTGTCATCTCCTACAATCTCTTTTAAAGTTTCGACGTTAAGACATTGAGAACGAATCAACCTCTCGATTACTTCTGCTCTAGTTAGTTCCATTTTTTCAGCTACAGCATCAACAAGCTCAATCGCTGTCGGGGTCAACATGATTTGAACCCGTTGCTTGCTTTCGCCCCATGTTCCTGGCTTAACTCGATAATCTTTTGCCACTAGCGTTTTAACCATATCAACACCTACACATATATTCAACCAGATTTAATTATATACATACTTATAGATGTGTGTATATGTGTGACAGATTAAATGCAGCAAAAACAAAAGACGACCGCCCCAGTCTCGCAAACTTAGCGATCGCCTGTGATCACGAAATTCTACACGCCACCAAACATCAAATCATTGGCACTGGTCGGCTAGAGGCTATTACTGTAAAAAAACCCTATTTTGTGCTGGGCGAACGAGTGATGTTTCGCTCTCACAAGCATGAGACAAAGCCGCGGCTTGTTCTGGCGATTCGACTAATTAATGGGTCTTGGTTTTATGTTGTCGAATTGCGATCGCCTGTTTTAAACCAAACACCAGATAAGGTGAACCGATTTTCATTTGTCAACGAACAGGATTTAGTACAGGTTAATGTCTGAGGATTTCTGCAAGTTAAAGACAATAATCTTTGTATTCCAGCACTTAACCAAAAATGTCACCAATTGAAATTACTCAAGTTATTGAACAGATTCAGGAAGAAATAGAGGTTGATGAATTAGGCAGAGATAAGGCCAGTATTAGAGCTACAGCCATACTGGAATAATCAATCATCTCCAAAGTGGTGAACTAAAACCAATTAAATTAGCTAAAAGCTTTATCACACAAGGGTTTGATACTAGTGAACTAGCAGAGTGGAAAACCAATGGCATTCCAAATGTCGCGATCGCCATCATCCTTGAGCATTAAGCTTTTGATGCAGGACGTTACTGCACCAAACAGGCAAAACTGGTATGCCGCACATTTAACACAATTGGTATCCGTGCTTGGATGCAGAATCTAAAGGGGTGGATTAATCAATATTAGCCCCGTGGAAGTCGATGGTTGTAGAATTTTTGAATTGGGAGTGTAAATATGGAACTTAGACTTTTTCAAAAAGATATCCTAATTGAAAAGTTAGCAAAAGCATTTTATCGAATTCAAACCCCGCATATATTCCCGTGACCACATTTGGCGAAAAGTACCCTTTAGATAATTTGGTACGCCCTTATCTTTGCCGATTAGCTCCCGCAGTTATGGTCAGCTATTATTATGCAAAAAAGATGTCACCAGAACAACACCCAAAACTACCATTATTCATTGACAGTGGGGGATTTGTTTCATTATTTGAAGGCGTAACTATTCGTGCAAAAGGGAAATTGGGAATCATCGAAATTAAGAAGGGAGATGAAGTTGAAATAATCCACTCTAAAGATGTCCTAGAACTACGATCACAAATCGCTGATGTAGCTTTTACGCTGGATTTTCCCATCCCTCCAAACATGGATTCAACCCAGGCTAAAGAACGCCAAAACTTAACAATTGCTAATGCACATTGGGCATTAGATAACAAACGTAGACGTGATTTACCTATTTATGCTTGTGTACAAACCTGGAACGCTCAATCAGATAAAGATTGTGCTAAAGCCTACGCTAATTGTGGGTTTGATGGGATTGCTATTGGTGAATTAGTACCAAGAGTTAGCGATTTAAATTTCGTTCTATCCATTGTTGAAACTGTCAGAAATGAAATTGGAGATTTACCTTTGCATATTTTTGGGTTAGGTTCCCCTACAATAATTCAAAAACTTTATGCAGTAGGTGTTGATTCTGTGGATAGTAGTTCTTATATTAAATACGCAGCAAGTGGAAAGCTATGGTCTAATCCTGATTTTGAAATTCAAAAACCAACAGTTACAGATAGATTGCATTTAGCTTTGTGTAATTTAGCAGCAGCAACTGGGAAAACTTTACCATTATCAGCTTCAGAAATTATCTTTTCAACGATTAGTCTAGGTAAAACAAAAAATCAAAATGAGATTATAGAATGATTCAAAAAAACATTTCTACTTTATAAAGTTAAATTAAAAACAAAACTATTAAGTTAATTCATCAGTAGTTTTCTTGTAAAATATTCTCATTATTAAAAGTCAAACATTTTTGAAACACCAGACTTTAAAACAATAATTCTGAACTACAAAAAATATTTGTTATGCGAAAATATTCGGATAATTTATCATTCAAAGCTATTGGAATAACATATAAATTATCAACACGAAACTATAGGAGAATTTTGAATAATCATGCAAAAACATTAAAACCAATACTCAGGTTTAACTCATGACTAAAACTCTGGTCGCTACTGCTGGTTTAAGTGAGTCCACAAATATTATGTCATCTGGAATACCCGAAAAATTCTTAGAGAAAGGACTACAATCAGCAGAAAACGAATCAGTCGGTTGTCTTTATCAGTACCTGGAAAGCAAAAAGCTACAAAACGGCTCAACAGTTTTCTACCCCCGCATCATTGGTGAACGTGACTTGAATAACCCAAAACACTGGCGATGGGGTTTCAACTGGAAAGAGAAAATCAACTCAGTTTGGAAGGGTCGTAGTATCGGCTCCATCCCTTGTGGCGCAGTTCCCATGATCCGGGCAATGCAACTTCAGGGAGCGACCAGAGAAGAAATCATCTCTTTCATCAAAAGAGCGAAAACCAAAAGTCCACGTAAACCAAAGCTTCCAGCCAATGCACCTATCGCTGTTGTGCTATTCGCAGGAGGCGGCGGTGTAGAAGCTGCGATGGTACAAGCGGGTATTCGTCCGGTCATCGCGGTGGAATATGACCCGACTAAACCAAAACTCAGTCACGCGCTCGCTCACACCCACCACCGCAATTTTCATGAGTACGGCTGCAAAGTCATACAACTGACAGTACAGGAGGTAGCACATTCAGAATTTCAGGGCTTTCCCAAACCCGACTATCTTCACGCTTCCCCGGTGTGCGCCAACTTCAGCCAAGCCCACACAGCCAAAGCGGGGGCGGCGGTAGAAACTCCAGATGACCTATCGGCAGCGCAAGCAGTAGCAGCAGCTATCCTAAACCTACAACCACGGATTTTCACTTTAGAAAATGTTCCACGCTATCTCAATAGCCAAAGTTTCGCCATTATCCTCAACGTCCTGGAATCCCTTGGTTATAGGGTCAATTACAGCGTCGTCAACATGGCTGATTACAGACTACCCCAGGCGCGGAGGCGTTTGGTCTTGGTGGCCAGCCAGGATACAACTCTCACGCTACCACCCACATCTAAACCAGTTGGCTGGTATGAGACGATCGCACATCTTATTCCTACCATGCCCAACTCTCAACTACTATCTAGACAACGGCAAGCTTTAAGCCAGTTTCTTGCAACTAATGAACCAACACCACTGCTTATAGAGCGAGTTGGAGGACGCAAATTAGCTAAATACAAGCCTAAGCATTTACCAGCTAACACCATACTGCGCTCCCATTTCACTGACCACAAGGGTTGCAACCGCAATAAATTCGCTGATATTTGGCTACCTGATGGCACTATCAAGTCCTTGTCTATCCAAGCAGCAGCAATTTTGCAAGGCTTTCCATCTTGGTATGAGTTCCCACCCCAAACTGCTACTGCTGGGTCAATCATCGGCTATTCTGTCCCGCCTAGTTTTGCAACACAGTTATTTATCCACATACAACAACAACTGGAGCAGTCGCATGAATAACCTCATCAACTCTTTGGAAATCTGTTGGTACATCTCACCTCCCTGGGGAAAAGAAATCCCGCCAATGGTCATCTGCTTGCTGGAGAGAGTTTATCTGCCCAAATTTAGTGCTTTCGGTTACTGCTGCGGTGTGGAGTGGGGCGATAACATCTGGAACTACTCAATTGCCCTGGATAACAAGATTGTATCAGTACCAGGGGTTGAGATGATTCCCACTGGGCAAATTCAATCTACGGCAGCTGAAAAACCCGTGTTCATGGTGGGCGAATTGGTTAACTTTCGTTTCGGTGATCATGCTGCCAAAGTTCGCACCGTTTTGGGACTACAGTTAATCAACGGCTCTTGCTTGTACGGTATTGAGTGGAGATCCCCTGCTTTGCAACAGCCAGATTGACAATTTACACTTCATACTACGCAGGTGAAATCAAGGGTGAGGCTGTTTCCATCTCACTCTATCCCCCCAAAGGCTGGACTGGTAAACACCTTCCTCTGTTCGCCCCCACTCCTGAATTATTGCAGTGGTGGAAGTCTTCACCGAAAGATACCGCCACACAACAGGAATACAAGCGACAGTTCCGTGAGATTTTGAACTCCCGGCTTACTCTGATACAGCTTTGGGTGGACAAGCACAAAGAAAACCCACAAGACATAACGCTGTGCTGTTTTGAGAAAACTGGGTATCTCTGCGCGGAGAAGATTTAGGCGAGTGGTCGGAATTGGGGGTGCTGGGTGTTCTAGCGGGTTTGCAGCAGCCGTTTTATCGTGGTCGGTTGGTTCCGTCGTTGGCTGCCACGATTCCTCAAGTTGCCGAAGTACCACAAGAGACTGTTGCCGCAACTTAGACTGGGAGCAACGCGAAAAAGTGAGATCGGGGTTAAGTTCTCAATTACATCCCTATATTGTCAACAAAACCTGGTTTTTAAGTTGCGATCGCATCCTGAAACAACCTATATACGTCGCAGGTTTCAGCACCTCACAAAATCGCGTTGCTCCCACTTAGACTTTCGCCCAAGCTTTGGTCTGACATCCCCTCCTACAGCAGAGACGGCTGAACCTTCCGCCTTGATCATTTCGACTGCGGTTCCATCGAGCGAAGTCGAGATGCTCAATGCAAGCATTCTGATACCCTCGGCTCTAATATTGATCGCTGCGTTGCCATCACGGTCATGATGAGTACCACAATGAGGAAAAGTCCATTCCCTTACATCCAATGGCATCTCACTCACTTGATGGAAACAATTAGAACAGAGCTTGGAACTGGGAAACCATCTATCAATCTCAACCAACTTTCCACCTTTACGCTCTAGCTTATAGGCTAGAAAATTGGTTAATGTTCCCCATCCACAATCAGAAATTGCCTTCGCCAAATTGTGATTACGAACCATGCCTTTGATCGGACTTAAGCCGATAAGCTTCAACAAACAGAGCAGGGGAACGCTCTAACTGATTGTCGCATTGTTAAATTCTCAGCGATTTTTCCGCCTACTATAAGGCACATTCAGCAAATCAATCGCCCGTTTCTTTGCTGCCGATTGTTTACGCATAAAATATACTTATACATATATTC
This sequence comes from Nodularia sp. LEGE 04288, assembly GCF_963896525.1. Taxonomy (NCBI): domain Bacteria; kingdom Bacillati; phylum Cyanobacteriota; class Cyanophyceae; order Nostocales; family Nodulariaceae; genus Nodularia; species Nodularia sp. LEGE 04288. Next base: position 6,670 of record NZ_CAWQOY010000118.1, on the reverse strand, counting down.
ACTATGCTCCTGTATTGCAATAATTTTCACATTGAGACAGTTAAGGGCATACCGTTATCTGTAGGTTTCAACTTGAGAATATATGGCACAGCTTTCAATACCCAATCGGACACTGGTGTATAATTAGCAGCTTCTTCTCCAAAGCTAATAGAGAGCATATCAGTATAAATAATCCCTGGGTTGAGAGGAACAGCCGCCATGCCAGCAGGAAGTTCTTGTGCCAAAGAACGAGTTAATCCTTCAATTGCCCACTTGGAAGCGCAGTATGGTGCCACTTCGGGAGAAGTAGAACGTCCCCAACCAGAACTGAAGTTGACAATAATACCACGCTGGTTTTTTACCATTGCTGGAACAAAATGGCGGATTATATTAACTACTCCTTTAATATTGATATCAATCAACTCGGAGAATTCATCAGAAGGTACTTGCCACAAAGGTGCTGGGTAATTCGTAATTGCTGCATTGTTAATGAGTATATCTGGTGAGTCATATTTACTCAGTACGTCTTTTGCCCATGTTTCTACTTGCGGTTCCTTTTTTACGTCTACAACTGTAAAATCATTTGGTGCAGTAAACTGCTGACGTAGTTTCTCGATAGCTGCTGATGAACGAGCGCAACCAATAACAGTATGCCCCTGTTGAATAAACCCCTGAGTCATAGCATAACCTAGACCTTTGCTTATGCCTGTAATTAAGATGAGTTTGGTCATAGTTCTTTGTAAGTCATTATTGTTTGTTAAAGGAAATTTACTTTATACTAATTTTATGTGAATTTCCACAGAATGATCAAATACCTTAACTCACAGATGTCCACGCTTATTCAGGCTCGTCAATATTTTAGATGAGTTCACTCTGACAGCTTTGGGGCATATTGATGAGGCTATGTCTGCGGCTAAAATTCTTCTGGATACAGCAGAAGCAGCCCTTGTCAAAATATGGCGGGAAGTCGTCGCTCACAACTAGAAGCAAATAATAGTCGTAAACGTAAATTAAGAGAATTATTTAAAGAACTAAATTAATCATATGACAAATTTTGAACCTAACACCACACAACTACAAAAACAACTGGCGAAAAAATACTTTGATTTACCTCCTTTTGCCCAAAAAGTTATTCAGTTATACTCGGTTATTTTTGCACCCATAGATAAAAACTCATTCCTAAGTTGCCTCAGTAAAACAGGGGCAGTAGATGAAAATAATAAACCTTTTGGCACTAAAACCCTCAGTCCCCAAATCGATAAATTGTTAAAAGCAGGCTTGCTAATTAAGGAAAGTAAGCAAGGTCATGAATGCCATTCGTTACTCACAGAAATTGCGACTCGTCATGCGGTAAAAACAGGGCAGTTTGAGATATTAGTCACGGCAGTAGAGGAAACTTTACCCGTACATAAACATTGGCAAAACGAATCTCGGATATTCCAAAATCTCCGCCAATGTATCAGAGAAATCCGCATTGGTATTTATCGTCAAGACCCTAGTTTTATTAATAAGCAAATTGAAGATTATCAGAAGTACAGTTATGATGAAGAAAAAATTTCAATAGAAAATATCTTCGAGCAGATATGCAATAACCCCTTTGATGCCGATTGGTTTAACACTTTACCACAAGAATTATATGAACTCGGCATATCTAGCATCCTCCTCAATTCAGCATTAAAATTGTCTGCGTCAGAAGATGTGTTTACACTGCTAGAAGAAGAATGCTCTACAGAGGGAACACATAGCTCAGATAATCTGCAACTGATTTTCACAGAACAATTACTGCTACGGGGCTGTATCCAAGAACCACAACAAACTTTAGAGCGCATATCTGAGAAATATCGAGATCATACCCTTGTTTTTTGGGGCTGGCTAAGTTTTCTGCAAGGTGAGAACGACCAAGCTATCAAATATTATACAGATGCTCTCAAAGCCTTGAAAAAAGCCAAGGGGAAACGCCAAATATATTTCAATACAATCGGCGGCTTATTTTTTATCCTAGCACTGTTAAAAGATGGCTCAATGCAACGCCTCAAAGAAGCAGAAGAGTACGCCAGTCTCATTTCCCGTCAATCAGACCATTGGCTCAAGTTTAGTTATGCCAGACTGAAAATCTTACTCCAAGTTCAGCAAGGTGATATTACCCAAAAACAATTTATAGTTAACGCCTACATTTCTTCGGTAGAAGAAGAGAATAGCTTACAAACATTGTTTTGTTCTCTGTGCCTTTACTGGATGGATGCTGATAGTGCCAAAAAACGCTTACCTAATTTACTAGAACCATTCTATCGCCGATCGCTTGCATCCGGTCATCACTGGCTGGCAATGGAAAGCGCAGAACTCCTATCTCGACTCAAACCCAGTAGCAACTATCGTCAACAAGCCGCAACACTGCGCGAAGATAGCAGCATCCAAACCATCGTAGACCTGATACACCCCCAGGAAGCTTGGGAAATGTGTCTTAATGCCCTAGCAAATCTCCAGAAAGTACCACAAACGCCTGGAAAAGCTGAGTCAGAACTACGTTTAGCATGGTTCATCACCTTCTATCCCAGCAAATGTATCTTGCAACCACGAGAACAAAAAGTTAATGCCAAAGGAGAATGGAGTAAAGGCCGCCCCATAGCTATCAAACGTTTAAGCAATAGCTTGAGTGAGTTCAATTATATTACATCCCAAGATATGCGGGTATGTAGTTGTATAGAGGCATACAATGATAGTTCTTATTACGGCAAAGTCGAGTATACCTTCAGTGAAAAAGCCATCTCTGCCTTAATTGGACACCCGTTAGTTTTTTGGGAAGATACCCCTAATATTCGTGTAGAAATTGTCAAGGGAGAACCAGAACTACTAGTCAAAAAAGGCAAACAAGGTCGTCTCACCTTGGAATTTTCGCCCAAATTAACAGAATCACAAAATGTTCTCAATATTAAAGAAACCCCAACCCGCATCAAAGTCATTGAAATTACCGCCGAACACCGACGCATTGGTGAAATTATCGGCAAAGATAATAAATTAAACGTACCCGCAATCGCCGAGAAGCAAGTCTTGGCAGCCATCAATGCCGTCTCTGGTATCGTCACCGTGCATTCTGATATTGGTGGGGGGCTAGAAGGAGCAGAAGAAGTACCCGCACAAACTTTACCCCATATTCACCTTTTACCCGCTAATACCGGATTGAAAGTCACCCTGTTGTCGCGCCCCTTTGCCCAGGGTGGCCCCTACTTCCGTCCTGGTGCAGGTGGTGAAACTGTAATTGCCGAGATTGACGGCAAACGCCTGCAAACCAGACGCAATCTGCCCGAAGAACAGCAACTTGCCCAGGCCGCTATAGCCGCTTGTCCCACATTAACTCGAATTGAAGAACAAGATGGTGAATGGGTAATAGAAGACCCAGAAGAATGTTTAGAACTGCTGCTAGAACTGCAAACACTGGGAAACAGCGTCGTCATGGCCTGGCCAGAAGGAGAAAAACTGCGTGTTCGCCACCATGCAGACTTGAAAGACTTTAATTTATCAATTCAACGTCAACAAGACTGGTTTGCAGCCACTGGGGAGTTGAAATTAAGTAACGATTTGGTGCTGGATATGCAGCAACTACTAGAACTCTTAGAGAAAAACCCCAGTCGTTTTATCCCCCTTGGGGATGGTGAATTTCTGGCTTTAACTCAAGCTTTTCGCAAACGCCTCGACGAATTGCGAATGTTTTCGGAAAAACACAACAAAGGTATCCGTTTCCACCCATTAGCAACATTAGGGTTAGAGGATTTTGTCGATGAGGTGGGCAAGGTAAAAACCGATAAACACTGGAAGACACATATCCAACGGCTCAAGGAGGTGCAGAACCTCCAACCAGAACTGCCCTCTACGTTTCAAGCCGAACTACGCGACTATCAAATGGATGGCTTCTGTTGGCTGGCGCGTCTGGCACATTGGGGTGTGGGCGCTTGTTTGGCAGACCAAATGGGACTGGGTAAAACCGTGCAAGCATTGGCTGTCATCCTCAACCACGCCCATGAGGGACCAACCCTAATTATTGCCCCAACTTCCGTGTGCATGAATTGGGTGAGTGAAGCGCAGAGGTTCGCCCCTACCCTGAATATTGTGCAGTTTGCTGGTGCTAATCGCCAAAAATTACTGGATGAACTGCAACCGTTGGATATGTTGGTATGTAGCTATGGTTTATTGCAGCAGGAAGAAGTAGCTCAAATGCTCTCTGAGGTGCAGTGGCAAACGATTGTGCTGGATGAAGCCCAGGCGATTAAAAATATGGCTACTAAACGTTCTCAAGCAGCCATGAATTTGAAATCTGGCTTTAAACTGATTACAACTGGGACTCCCATTGAAAACCACCTCGGTGAATTGTGGAATTTGTTCCGTTTTATTAACCCTGGGTTATTGGGTTCTTTTGAAAGTTTCAATCAACGCTTTGCTATCCCCATTGAGAAGTTTCAGGATAAACAAGCACGTAATAAACTCAAAAAACTGATTCAACCATTTCTGTTGCGGCGGACAAAAAACCAGGTGCTAGAAGAATTGCCTGACCGGACTGAGATTTTACTTCATGTGGAATTGAGTCGGGAGGAAATGGCATTCTATGAAGCCTTGCGCCGTCAGGCAATATCTAAACTCACCGAAAGCGATGCCGAGGCAGGAAAGAAACATCTGCAAGTTTTGGCGGAAATTATGAAACTGCGTCGCGCTTGCTGTAATCCTAGTTTGGTGATGCCTGACACTGAGTTATCCAGTTCTAAGTTGCAACTTTTTGGTGAGGTGCTGGGTGAACTTCTGGAAAATCGCCATAAGGCGTTGGTGTTTAGTCAGTTTGTTGACCATTTGCACATTATTAGAGATTATCTGGAACAGCAAGGTATTAATTATCAATATTTAGATGGTAGTACGCCAGTGGCAGAGCGGAAAAAACGGGTGGATGCTTTCCAAGCAGGAACAGGAGATGTATTTTTAATTAGTCTCAAGGCGGGTGGTACTGGGTTGAATCTGACCGCCGCCGATTATGTCATTCATACAGACCCTTGGTGGAATCCAGCAGTAGAAGACCAAGCTTCCGACCGCGCCCACCGTATTGGGCAACAACGCCCGGTAACTATCTATCGCTTAGTGGCAAAGGATACTATTGAAGACAAGATTGTGGCATTGCATCACCACAAGCGCGATTTAGCTGATAGCTTGCTGGAGGGTACTGATATGAGTGGCAAAATTTCCACAGAGGCGTTGCTGCAATTGATTCACGAAAGTTGATACAAAGGCATCTAAATGTATACATTTAAATTTAACCATTCCCCGGCTTTAGAAGCCCTAAAAACCGGGAAATCTGACCCCATCAGCTTTTACGAGGCACGTCTTGACCTGTTCAATCTCTCCGTTATGGCAGACTATGACCAACTTGTTTGCCTGCCAACCCTTACAGCCATAGACAAATATTGGTATCAAATTGAAACAGCCAGGAAAGTCCTCAGACAACTCGGTGGACGGGCATTGTTAGCAGATGAGGTGGGATTGGGCAAAACCATCGAAGCGGGGCTGATTATAGCCGAATACTTAGCCAGGGGAATGGTCAAGTCCATGCTAGTCTTAACTCCTGCCTCTTTGGTTTCCCAATGGCAATCAGAATTAAGTGACAAATTTAATATTTCTACTATCACCACAGATAATCGAGATCCACTTGCACCCCTAGAAGATTTCTGGACGGAAAACCCCCGGATTATTGCTTCCTTAAACACAGCTAAATCTGGTAAACATTATCCTCTTGTTACCAGTCGGAATTGGGATTTAGTAGTTGTGGATGAAGCGCATCACCTGAAAAATCGCAATACTTTGAACTGGAAACTGGTTAATGCCCTGAATAAGCGGTTTATCCTGATGCTGACGGCTACTCCAGTCCAGAACTCTTTGGTAGAATTATTTAATTTGCTCACCCTCCTCAAGCCAGGGCTACTTAAAACCGAAGCAGCATTTAAGAAAGAATATGTTGATTCCAAAAATGGCCGCGTTCCCAAAAATCCCGAAAAGCTGCGTTCTTTGATGCGGGAAGTGATGGTACGAAATACCCGTGCCTTAGTCGATGTAAAATTACCGAAACGTTTTGCTACGACAATCACTGTTAACCCGGCGGCTGGTGAACAGAAGCTTTACCAAGATTTAAGCGAATATCTGCGATCGCACGAGGATAAGCTGGACAAACTCTCTCGCACAAATTTACTGATGCGGGCTGGTTCTTCTCCCGGTGCTTTGGCTGATTCACTCAAGCAACTGAGTAAACGCCTACCTGATGAGGAATTAAAGACTTTAGCAAAACGCGCATCTCAGGTTAAGCAGGTGGAAAAAGCTAAGGTATTGGTGGAGATGCTATCAAAATCTCGCCAAAAAACTTTGGTTTTTAGCACGCATAAAGCCACAAGTGCTTATTTAGCTAAAACTCTAGAAGCTGCGAATATCCCCTTTGCGGAATTTCAAGGTGGGATGTCCCTCAAAGACAAAGATGCGGCGATCGCTTCCTTTCGGGATCATGTTTCTGTGCTGCTAGCATCGGAAACAGGGGGAGAGTGTGCTTTTACCGCAAAAATGGCCAAACTTTGAACCATAAGCTGACCAAAAATTAACGGAACTTCAGACCTTGCAGCAACAAGTTAGATAAAATTTTGTATCAATAAATGTCCGCGTGTTGAAAAAG